>CALBJL010000190.1 GCA_937893485.1 uncultured bacterium
TGCTAAAACCATCGCGGTTACCATCATTTTAATATTCTTTTTCATAGGGTGACTCCTCCTCTTCTTTTCTACTCTTATATAGTAGCCTCCCTTTTAACTAGAGGTTTTCATTTCTGCTAAATGGACGGTTAATGGCTGAGATTGTGGTTAGGGGCGGGCTGATATGATCATCTTCCTTGTTTGACTTTGATCTCAAATGCTAACGCACGAAATAACTCCCCTTTAATTTACCATATTTCACTATTCCCTACAATAGAGACTTTATTTGCAGACCCCACTGCATAAGAAAGCAGATACCGTAAAGATATCTGCTTTCTTATGCTCTGTATTTAATTGTATCTAGATTCTTTTTACTGCGACTTCGAGATATTCACCTTTCCATTTTGCTGTACCCCTAACAACACTCATCATGTTGGTAATCCTTTGTGGTACATCTCCCATCTGACCTTCATAAATAAGGTTTCCATCCTCATAAATCTTAATCAGATTGCTCACATCAAAGTTTTCAAGGAATGTAAATAACTTACTCATACCACCACCTCCTATTGTTATCATTATAGCAGTTCATTGTGCTTTTCACAAGCGGCTAAAATCACAATTCCTCCGCCTCGCCCTACGCTATACAATATCGTACTCTTTAACAACATTTCTATAGTTTTGGTGAGTAAAATACAAAAGGGAAGCCTCATTAGACTTCCCTCAAGATTACAGCCGTTTAATTTTTTTATCCGTTAAAATTTCACTTCTTTTCCTTCCAGTCTCCACTGGCGCATCTCAGCGGATGCAGACAACAGCAGATCCGAAGATGAATTCAGTGCAGTCTCTACTGAGTCCTGAATGACTCCGATGATAAATCCGACTCCGACCACCTGATAAGCGATCGTATCAGAAATACCAAACAGCGAACATGCAAGCGGAATCAGCAGCAGCGAACCACCGGCAACACCTGACGCACCGCAGGCTGACAGAGTAGCCAGAATACTCAGGATAATCGCTGACGGAATATCCACGCCGATACCCATCGTATAAGCAGTCGCCATCGTCATAACTGTAATCGTGATCGCAGCGCCGTCCATATTGATCGTAGCACCTAACGGAATCGTCACGGAATAAGTATCCTTATCCAGACCGAACTCCTCACATGCCTTCATGTTAACCGGAATATTGGCAGCGGAGCTACGCGTAAAGAATGCAGTGATCGCACTCTTCTTCAAGCACTTAAAGATCAGCGGATACGGGTTCTTGCGGATACACCAGTATACGAGAATCGGATTGGTCACAAAGTAGATAAACAGCATACATCCGACTAACACTAACAACAGCTTTCCGTAAGATGTAAAGATATCCAGTCCGTTCTGTGATACAGTCGTAAACACCAGACCGAGAATACCAAACGGTGCCAGATTGATGATCCATGTAACCACCTGTGACAATCCGTTGGAAATATCACCCAGTACTTTCTTTGTCGCATCATTGGCAGCCTTAAATGCCAGTCCGATCAGCACTGCCCACGCGAGAATACCCACATAGTTTGCATTTGCCAGCGAACTGATCGGGTTCGCCACAATGTTTAACAGCAGGTTTTTGAGCACCTCGGAAATACCCTGCGGTGCTGCCGTATCTGTAACCGCATCCACCAGAATGAGCTGGACCGGAAACAGCTTGCTCGCAATAACCGCAATGATCGCAGCCAGAAACGTACTGAACATATACAGTATGATAACTGTGCGGATCACACCGCCATGGCTGTTTGTCGCATTACTGAGTGAACTGATCACGAGGAAGAATACAAGTAACGGTGCGATTGCCTTTAATGCGCCGACAAAAATATCTCCCAGAATACCGATCGCTGCCGCCTGCGGAACAACAATTCCCAAAATTGCTCCGATCACCAGACCAATTACAATGCGGGCAACAAGGCTGATGTCTGTCCACTTTTCCCATAGTTTTTTCATTCCTAAACTCCCCTTTGTCTTTTATTATTTTGTAGATAAATATGCATCAATTCCCTTTGCGGCAGCCTTGCCTGCTCCCATCGCAAGGATAACTGTCGCAGCGCCTGTCACAGCATCTCCACCGGCATAAACGCCTTCCTTTGAAGTCGCTCCGGTATCCTCTGTCGCTACGATACATTTTCTGCGATTTGTCTCCAATCCCTTTGTCGTAGAAGAAATCAGCGGGTTCGGAGAAGTTCCGAGTGACATGATTACGGTATCTGCCTCGATCTCATACTCCGATCCGGGGATCTCTACCGGGCTTCTTCTGCCTGACTCATCGGGCTCGCCAAGCTCCATCTTGATGATGCGGATACCCTTTACCCAGCCATTGTCATCGACAAGAATCTCGGTCGGATTCTGCAGCAGGTCAAAGATAATACCCTCTTCCTTTGCGTGATGTACTTCCTCCACACGTGCGGGCAGCTCTGCCTCACCACGACGGTATACGACATGTACCTCAGCGCCGAGACGAAGTGCAGTTCTGGCAGCATCCATTGCCACGTTTCCACCGCCGACAACAACGACCTTTTTGCCACGGCTGATCGGTGTATCATAGCCATCCATAAATGCTTTCATCAGGTTGTTTCTGGTCAGGAACTCATTTGCAGAGAACACACCGTTTGCCTGCTCACCGGGAATACCCATAAATCTGGGAAGTCCTGCTCCGGAACCGATAAATACAGCCTCAAAGCCCTCATCCTCGATCAACTGGTCAATCGTCGTAGACTTTCCGATGACAACGTTTGTCTCGATCTTGACACCGAGTGATTTTACGTTCTCTACCTCTGCTGATACGACCTTTGTCTTGGGCAGACGGAACTCCGGAATGCCGTAGCTGAGAACACCGCCCGCCTCGTGCAGTGCCTCAAAAATCGTCACCTCATAGCCGAGCTTTGCCAGATCTCCGGCACAGGTCAGACCTGCAGGACCGGAACCAATCACAGCTACCTTATGTCCGTTTAATTTTTCTGCCTTTTTCGGCTTGATGCCATTCTCACGTGCCCAGTCAGCAACGAAACGCTCGAGCTTTCCGATCGATACCGGCTCGCCCTTGATGCCGCGGATACATTTGCCCTCACACTGGCTCTCCTGCGGACATACACGACCACAGACAGCAGGCAGTGCGGATGACTCACTGATAATCTGATATGCTTCCTCAAAGTTACGCTCTTTTACCTGCTGGATAAATGCCGGGATATTGATCGATACCGGACATCCTTGTACACACAGCGGGTTTTTACAGTTGAGACAGCGCTTTGCCTCCTCAACAGCTTCTTCCTCATTATATCCGAGACATACTTCCTCAAAATTGGTCGCACGCACCTTCGGGTCCTGCTCACGAACAGGTACTCTTGTCATTCCTTCCATTATTTGTCACCTCCACAATGTCCGCAGCCGCCGTGATGCGTATCGCCCTCTTCTAATGCGAGCTTCGCTCTGCCTTCCTCAGTCTTATACTGCTGCATTCTCTTCATTGCCTGATCAAAATCTACCAGATGTCCGTCGAACTCCGGTCCGTCTACACATGCAAATTTTACCTTGTCTCCAACTACCAGACGGCAGGCACCGCACATACCGGTTCCGTCTACCATGATCGGGTTCATGGAAACGATCGTCGGCAGGTTCAGTTTCTGCGTCAGCAGGCAGACAAATTTCATCATAATCATCGGTCCGATCGCCACGCACTGGTCATAGGTCTGTCCCTCATCATAAAGTGCCTGCAGCTGTGCAGTACCTACTCCGTGGAAACCAAAGCTGCCATCATCCGTACAGATGTAACAGTTCTTTGCGACCGCCTTCATCTCATCCATATAAAACAGCAGATCCTTGGTTCTTGAACCCATGATCACATCTGCATCCACACCGTGCTCATGCAGCCATTTTACCTGCGGATATACCGGCGCGGTTCCGAGTCCTCCGGCGATAAACACGATCTTCTTTTTCTTTGTCTCCTCCAGATTCTCCTCCAGACATAACTCCGAAGGGCATCCGAGCGGTCCGACAAAATCCTGGAAGGATTCCATCGTATCGATATTCATTAACATACGCTCAGTGGAAGCGCCGACTGCCTGTACAACAATCGTCACCGTTCCTGCCTCTCTGTCATAATCGCAGATCGTCAGCGGAATACGCTCACCTTTTTCATCCGTTTTTACAATGATGAACTGACCCGGCAGACAGGACTTTGCACAGCGCTCTGCCTTCACTTCCATCAGGAAGATCTTATCAGCCAAAATCTCTTTTTTCACGATCGGGTACATACTTTTTCCTCCATTCATTCAATCCTCTCATCACGAGATGCTGCAACCATGCAGTACCTTCACAGTCGCATGTTGTTCTTTCCGCACTATGATATAGCACACTAATACTATAATAAAATAAAGTGGCCTGTTTTTCAACGAATTTTCTCATTTTCGTCAAAAAAATAGGTAACAGTTCAGCCATGGCTTATCAAACGATTCCATTCATGCAAGCATGATGTCCTCGTTTTTTAAGCCATGGCTGAACTGTTACCTAATATTCAAACTCATATTTTTCATAAGCATTGATGATTGTCGTGGAACCGTAGGCGCGCACCCGCTCCTTATTCACACCATAATTCATATGTACATGTCCATGTATCATGTATTTCGGCTGATAATCGTCGAGCAGCTTTTTCAGGCATTCGAAACCGGTATGTGTCGGGTCGGATGCATCCCCAAGCCCCCTTGCAGGCGAGTGTGTAAGCAGAATATCGAATCCGCCGCTGCGTTTCAGCTGTCTGCGGAGCTTGCGGATACGGTGCTCCATCTCGCCCTCCGTATACTGATCCGGTCCCGGCTTGTAGCGGATGCTGCCGCCCAGCCCGAGAATCCGGACACCCTTGTACTCGTAAATACGATCCTCAATACAGACACAGCCCCCCGGGCTCTGCTTGCCGTGCGTGTGGTCGTGATTGCCAAACACATGCAGAATATCCGCTGGCGCATACAGACTCAGATACTCCAGATAATCAGGTTTCAGATCTCCCGCCGCCAGTATCATGTCAAATTTTCTCAGATAATCCCGGTCCAGATGTTCCCATAAGGCTTTTGACTCAACATCTGCCAGTGTCAATATTTTCATACACGGTAGTTCTCCCTCCTGCTTCTATGAATGACGTTCACTCATCCCCTGTTCTGGTGATGTCTATGCTTCATCCGGTGCGACATCTCCCTGCAGCATCACAAGCGGCAGTGCCTCGTCCTTCAGCTCGCCGAACGTCGGTATACTGCCCTCGACATTGTCTAACAGCCAGTCCATCTTGACGATCTGCTCATGGCTCATATGTGCGCCCTCCTTCTGGTGGCACACACCCTCATTGTCCGTCAGCTCGGTATCAAACAGCCGGAACTGTCCTTTCCGTATCAGCTCGGTCATAACCGTTACGAGCCGTCTCGTCTCAAAAGGTATCTTACCCGAACAGATCAGTTCCGTCACACCTGCCGACATGCCCCACCAGTAATTGATTGCCCGGTTCCGGTTGACCGTCAGATCCATTGTCCATGTATCTTTGCGGATACCCTCTAAAATCTGCTCGTAGAATTTTCCCCAGTGGCAGACGGTCGTCGCTATGCTGTGCAGCTCCTTCCCGCCACGCTCATACAATCCAAATCTGCGGCTCGGATGCTCCGGAACGATAAAATCCTTGTCGGAAACCAGCCGGATATCCCCATCCAGCTGTTCCTCCGGCCGCTCTACACCTTTAAGCGATGACCAGACGAGCTGAATCTTTGCCTTTGGGTTCACCATCTTTGCACCCAGTGCGAATGCATTGATATTGGAGATCGTGCTAAAAATCGGATAATCCGCAATATAGCCGATCCGATCCTGCCCGGCGAGTGAGCCCGCGATCAGACCCAGCAAAAACTTCGGTTCATACATCCGGCAGTAATAGGTACGGATACTGTTGTAGGTCGAGTTCGTCGAACAGTTTAAGATCTTGACCTCTGGATGTGCGACTGCCGCCTTGAGGCTGGCAGCACTCAGATACGGGATCGTCGTAAAAATGATCTCATTTCCATCATCGATCGCCTGCTCTAAAATATCTAACGGTGAGAACGTATAGTCCGCATGACAATAGGTTTTTGTCTCGATCTGGTCTCCGAACACATTTTCCAGATACAATCTGCCAAGCTCATGCGCATACGTCCACGCGGATGTCTGTGGAGTCTTTCCGTAGATAAAGCCTACCCGCAGCTTGCGGTTGTTCGATCCGCCTAGAAACGGCAGCTTCTTGATCAGCGATGCGGTCGTCGTTGTCTCCGTCGGCTCTAAGAGCAGCTTCATTGACCGGTCCTGCGCCTGCGTCAGAAACTCATGCCAGATACGGTCGATCTCATTTCTGAGATCGGAATTGGATCGGTACGGCAGCTCATTTCTGCCATAGACACGCAGATACACCAAAAAGGCATCCGCCGCCGTCACGCGCAGCCGCTCACCGCCCATATGGAGGAATACCTGTTCAAACCGTTGAAAATCGCTTCGCAGCTGCTGGCGTTCTTCCTCCGTCCACTGCTGTTTCCAGCCTTTATCGTAGAATTTGCACAGTTCCTCATAAGCACCCAATGTCGAAAAATCAAGCAGACACAGCTTGGATGCCTCATAAAAATCCACATATTCGTAGTAAATCTGCACCTGCAGATCGTCCGTCTTTTTCGGAAGCAGCCGGATCACATTTGCAGAAATGCTCGCCGCCTCCACAAATTTGAGCACACTGACACGCTTATTGCCCTCCTGCACATAGTAACGCATCATGTACTCGTATGCGAGGATCGGATCACGGATGCCTTCCGTCATCTGCGCATCGTAGAGATTGCTCCACTTGCGTGAAAACTCTGTCCCCTCATCGAGCAGCGGCATAAAGTTATTGGCAAACGAATTTTTCCGCCCGCTCGTGCGTGTACCCGCCACCTTGCTCAGCGGTATATCAATGACACCAAGCGGTTCCTCTCCACAGATCGCATCTCTGGGGACAAATTCATCGAGCGCCGGCAAATACGGATATTTTCCATTTGAGACTGCTGTTCTGGCTGCTTTCTGTGCCAGCCTTTTCGCAGCCTGATAATTTTCAGACGCCATATGTTCTCCTCCCGGAAATCATGAGAAATAAACGAGTTCATCCTCCGGCTTTTCGGCGGGTATGACTTCAATCGCATGCAGCACGGGACCTTTTCCCTTGTACTCCATTGCGAACTCATACGCCACCTCTGCCGTCACCCATACCCACGAACGGTGTTCGATCGTATTTGCTTTCTCATATTTGCATTTCAGTCCGACAAACTGGATATCCTCCGCGCAACAGGTCATCGCAAAGCGCCCGGGCACAAACACATCGCTTTTGAGCTTGCCCTTCGGCTTATAGACCAGTGCCAGATACTTCACCTTTTTTCCGACATATTTTTTCGGATTGTCCATAATATCCAGATAGAAAATGCCATAATCTGCATCGGAAATATCTAAGAAATCCGCATTGATATCATAGGGCAGTTCGTCGTCGTAGTTTTCATCCAGCGAGCCGTCCGCGCGCTCGTATACGATCTGCGCCTTGCGGTTTTTCGCCTTGACGCTGCGGCGGAAACGCGCCTTTGGTGTCTCGTCATCGCAGCGGTTAAAGATCACGACATCCGAGATAAAAAACTGCTCGAGCATCATCGTGCGCATATTGTTCAGGTACATCTCGTAGGTCGTCGCATCCACGGTCGTGAGCGTCTGTACGATCGTCCAGCCGTCCGGTGCGTCCAGCTCCAGCAGCGGAGCCAGCTCCCATGTACCGTTGTACTCAATGAACACCTGATCCGGATGGTATTTTTTGTGCAGCTCGTGGAATTTCTCACGTGTGATCTGCGTCACATCGTCCAGCATGACAAGGCTGGCATCAATGTCCGCCAGCTTCTGCTCGTCCAGCTCTACATCCCCATCCTCGCACAAAATGATGAGCGTTCTCGCGTCTTTGCCGAATTCATTCTCAAAAAGTGTCTCCGAGATCAGCGATGTTTTTCCGCTGTCCATAAATCCGGTAAACAGGTATACAGGTATTTCTTGCATGTTTTTCCATCTCCTTATATCGCTGTTTATTTTATCAAAAACAGCAGACAGCCTATGCGAGCAGGAACAGCTTTTCCAGCTCATCCTCTTTCAGATCACAGCCGATCACACACAATCTGCCGGTGTAATCAGGATCGCCCTCGCGCAGCTCATACTCACCGGGAACCATATCAAAATAGATCCAGCCGCCCTCTGCGTTCTCGACCATTCCCTTTGCACGCAGGATCGTGCCGTAAAATTCGTCGTCACTGAGTGTCTTTAAGATACTTTCAATCTCAGTCTTTGTATATTTATGCGGTGTCTCCTTGCCCCAGCTCGTAAATACATCGTCGGCATGGTGATGTCCGTGCTCGTGGTCATGGTGATGTCCGCAGGAGCAGACCCCGTTCTCATCGTAGTGATGTTCGTGGTCATGTTCATGTTCATGGTCATGATGATGCTCGTGATCGTGATGGTCATGGTGGCACTCATGATCGTGGTCATGATGATGCTCCTCGTGATCATGGTCATGATGATGCTCGTGCTTTGCATGCTCCTCTGCCATCAGCTTCATTTCCAGGGAATCCTGTCCCTCGATCACCTTGAGCATCGCCTCACCGGAGATCTGATCCCACGGTGTTGTGATAATCGCAGCCTTCTCATTTAACTGCTGCATCTGCTTGACACATAACTCCAGCTGCTGCGGTGTCGCATTCTGTGTACGGCTCAGAATAATGGTCGTCGCATACTCGATCTGATTGTTGAAAAATTCACCAAATGCTTTCATCTGCTTGCTTGCTTTGGTGGCATTGACGACGGTAATCAGACCGTTCAATGCTACGTCGTGTGTCTTTTCCACATCTATGACAGACT
>CALBJL010000191.1 GCA_937893485.1 uncultured bacterium
GATCAGGCTGCTCCGATTGCCCGACGGTGTCTCGCTTTGTTTTGCCAAGTACCGCTGGCTCTGTCTGCAAGCTCGCACTTCACCGGACAAACGTCGCATCTGACGGGAACTACTGCAACTGCCGCCAGCAGCCATATGTTACGTGCATTTTGTAAACCTAGCAGCGCGAGCAAAGTCATGCGATCGACAATTTCCGTATCGCGGCATTCCCGGACATCAGGAGGTCGAGATCGGTCTGATGCGGATGTACCATGCGACGACTTACGAAGCAGGATGAGGCAGCCGAGGATGGCGCTACGCGCCTGCTCGATGCGTGTGTGGATGCGCGAGGAGCGTTAGAGCTATTCATTTGGTGCCAGTTTTGGTAAAAATGTTGCAAACAGCATCCGGGTGATTGAAATGCAAAAGACGCGTCGTTATAATAAAATATAAGAAGACGGTGGTGGAATGCAGGCGCGTTTTCACCACCGTTTTGTGTAAATAACGGTATGACGGAGGAGGATACGATGCAGCAGAAATTAGTAGAAAAATTTACGGAATTATTCGGATCGGACGGGGAGATCCGTACTTATTTTGCACCGGGACGGGTGAATCTGATCGGTGAACATACAGATTACAACGGAGGACATGTATTTCCGTGTGCACTGACGATCGGTACTTACGGTGTTGTGCGAAAGCGAGAGGATCGCGTGCTGCGCTTTTATTCGATGAACTTTGAGCAGCTTGGTGTGATTACATCGAGTCTGGATGACTTAAAGCCTGATCCGGCAGCGGATTGGACGAATTATCCGAAGGGAGTGATCTGGGCGTTTGGTGAGAAGGGCATGGAGATCACACAGGGCATGGATCTGCTGCTCTACGGCAACATTCCGAACGGCTCCGGACTGAGTTCATCGGCATCGGTAGAGGTGCTGACCGGATATATTTTAAAGGATCTGTACGGCTGTGAGGTCACGAATCAGGACATCGCGCTGATCGGTCAGTATTCGGAGAACAAGTTTAACGGCGTCAACTGCGGTATTATGGATCAGTTCGCAATCGCGATGGGCAGGAAGGATCATGCGATCTTTTTAGATACTGCGACACTGGAATATACCTATGCGCCGATCGTGTTGCAGGATGCAAAGATCGTGATTTCCTGCTCGAATAAAAAGCGTGGACTCGGCGATTCCAAGTACAATGAGCGACGCGCGGAGTGCGAGAAAGCGCTTGAGGAGCTGCAGCAGTATGCAGGCATCAGCAGTCTCGGAGATCTGAGCGAGGAAGAATTTGAAAAATATAAGGGCGCGATCAAGGACGAGAACCGCAGGAAGCGTGCAAAACATGCGGTATATGAGAACCAGCGGACGATCCATGCGGTCGAGGCACTGAAAAACGGCGATCTGGAGCAGTTCGGAAAGCTCATGAACGAGTCGCATGTCTCTCTGCGCGATGACTATGAGGTGACCGGTATTGAGCTGGATACACTGGCAGAGGAAGCATGGAAGGTCGATGGTGTGATCGGTTCCCGTATGACCGGAGCCGGATTTGGCGGATGCTCGGTCAGCATTGTAAAAAATGATGCAGTGGACACATTTATCGAGCAGGTTGGCAAGGCTTATCTGGAAAAGATCGGTTATGCGGCAGACTTTTATGTCGTAGAGATCGGAGACGGACCGGCGAGACTGGCATAGGAACAGGTGTCGGAAGGAGAATGATTATGAGCGAAAATAGCATCGGGAAAAATATATTAGATCTGACAGATTATGCACTTGCGACAGGACTGATCGATCCGTTGGATACGACGTATACGATTAACCGTCTGCTGGAGCTGTTTGAGCTGGACGAGATCGACGATCAGCTGCTGGCAGACTGGAAATTGCGCACACCGATGACGCAGGAGCAGGCGGAGGATGCGTTGGAGGATCTGCTGAATGAGATGTGTGATTATGCATATGCAAAATCTATCACGACAGAGAACAGCATCGTTTACCGCGATCTGTTTGACACGAAGATCATGGGCATGCTCATGCCGAGACCGAGTGAGGTGATCGGCAGATTCCGTGATCTGTATGCCAACGAGTCTGCACAGGCGGCAACTGATTATTTTTACAAATTGAGCCGTGACAGCAATTATATCCGCCGTTACCGGATCAAGAAGGATCTGAAATGGACGGCTGATACGTCCTACGGCACACTCGATATCACGGTCAATCTGTCCAAGCCGGAGAAGGATCCGAAGGCGATCGCGGCTGCCAAGCTCGCAAAGCAGAGCGGTTATCCGAAATGTCTGCTCTGCCCGGAAAATGAGGGCTATGCCGGTCGTGTGAATCATCCGGCGAGACAGAACCATCGTGTGATTCCGGTGACGATCAACGAGAGCGACTGGTGTTTCCAGTATTCACCGTATGTATACTACAACGAGCACTGTATCGTGTTCAATAAGCAGCATATTCCGATGAAGATCGAGCGTGCGACTTTTGGAAAGCTTCTCGATTTTGTTGAGCAGTTCCCGCATTATTTTGTCGGAAGCAATGCTGATCTGCCGATCGTCGGAGGATCGATCTTAAGCCACGACCATTTTCAGGGCGGACATTATGAGTTCGCGATGGCAAAGGCACCGGTTGAGCAGCCGATCACCTTTGACGGCTATCCGGATATTGAGGCAGGCATTGTAAAATGGCCGATGTCCGTGATCCGGCTGAACGGTACGGACAAACAGCGGCTGATTGATCTCGCAGACAAGATCCTGCTGGCATGGCGCGGCTATACCGATGAGGATGCATTTATCTATGCCGAGACAGACGGTGAACCGCACAATACGATCACGCCGATCGCGCGGATGCGTGACGGACGGCTTGAGTTGGATCTGGTGCTGCGCAACAATATCACGACGGAGGAGCATCCGTTGGGTGTGTATCATCCGCATGCGAAGCTGCATCATATTAAAAAGGAAAATATCGGTCTGATCGAAGTCATGGGACTGGCGGTACTTCCGGCGCGGTTGAAGGATGAGATCGCAGGGCTTGCGGATGCGATCCTTGCAGGCAGTGATCTGCGTGCCGATGAACAGCTTGAAAAGCATGCCGACTGGGTCGAAGAATTTCTGCCGAAATACGATTCGATCACACCGGACAACGTGACCGATATTATCCGGACAGAGGTCGGACTCGTATTTGCACAGGTACTCGAGGACGCAGGCGTGTACAAATGCACACCCGATGGACGCGCGGCGTTTGCACGGTTTATCGAGACGGTAAATAAATAGAATGGAATAGGACTGGGATAGCAATAAGTTTTGCGGTTTATAATCGCAAAACTTATTGTTTTTTATTTGAAATTTGGGTATACTTCTGTTAGGAGGTGATGGATGTGATTGACAGACCGTTATATATGGATCGGATTATGGCTTATGTGGACACACCGTTTGTAAAGGTGCTTACAGGTGTCAGGCGATGCGGTAAATCTACGATTTTAAAAATGATTATGGAAAGACTAAAAAAGGAGCGGGGCATTCCGGCAGAAAGAATCGTCAGCATGCGTTTTGATTCGATGGAATATGACGACATGACGGCAAAGGAAATGTATGAAGCTGTAAAGGCTCATGTCAGCCCGCAGGGGAAAACGTATTTCTTTCTGGATGAAGTGCAGGAGATCGCGGGCTGGGAGAAGGTGGTCAATTCCATCGCCACGGACTATGATGTGGATTTGTATGTGACCGGTTCCAATTCGCGCATGATGTCCTCGGAAATCTCGACGTACCTGACCGGACGATATGTGTCTTTTCGGATTTTTACGTTATCATTTTCGGAATATCTGATGTTTAAAAAGCAATATGCCGATGTGACCGATCCGCATGCGGAACTGGCAGATTATATCCGGCTGGGCGGTTTCCCGGCGACCCATCTGCAGAACTATGCACAGGATGAAGTCTATACGATTGTACGGGATATTTATAACTCTACGATTTTTTCGGATATCGTGAAACGCAGTCAGATCCGCAAAATTGATCAGTTGGAGCGGGTAGTGAAATACACATTTTCAAATGTGGGAAATACATTTTCCGCAAAATCCATTTCGAATTACCTGAAATCAGAGAAGCGCGCACTCGATCATGAGACGGTGTATGGTTATCTGGAAAAACTGGAGAAAGCGTATCTGCTGCATCGGTGTTCACGGTATGATCTGCAGGGAAGGGAAATTTTAAAGACGCAGGAAAAATTTTATCTGGCGGATACTGCACTTAGATACAGTGTGCTCGGCTATACGGCTGACAGTGTGGCATCCAGTCTGGAAAATGTTGTTTATCTGGAGCTTTGCCGCCGCGGCTATACGGTCTATATTGGGAAAACGCCGGAGGGCGAGGTGGATTTTGTGGCGGAACGGCAGGGCGAAAAGCTGTATGTGCAGGTCACGCAGGAGATTCAGTCGGAAAAAACGGAGCGCAGAGAGTACGAGCGGCTCCTTGGAATTCGTGATAATTATCCAAAGTATGTGTTACGCACGGATGCGTTTGCCGGTGGAAACTATGAGGGTATCCGGAGTATGCATGTCGCGGATTTTTTGTTAAGTGATGAATATTGAGAGTCCATAGATACAAGCCGGATAATCATACTATTATCTCCAGTAACAGAGTGTTTAGTACATGAATTGTTTTATTTGAGTTGTACCGTGTAGTATAGCGCAGAACCACCGGTTTGTAAACTGAAAAATTTGCGCACTTTTTGTGAATGGGTGAAAATGATTGCTCGTGAAAAGTGCCGCAAAGCCCGAAAAATAAGAATCCCCACGTATTGAACACTGTGTTCAATACGTGGGGAATTTTTTGCTGATTGGTATAGAAATCAGAATCTGAAAATTAGAATCCTAAAATCTTTACATCTGCTGTAGTTCCACCAAAGTTGATGGTAAGACCAGCGCCTGCAAATCCAGTCTTAACTGTCATGCTTGCAGTGTCTTTATTGTTGTTGGTTAATGTATCAGGTGCACCATAGCCCTCTCCAAGTGCTACAGTAGGAACAAAGGTCAGTGAAGGTGTTACAGTTGTGCCGTCTGCCAGTGTATATACACCGTTTGCATCGACTGTTACGCCTTTACCGTACTGATCTGCGATCCAGTCAGCGGATAATTTCGGGCTGGTAGATCCGAGCAGATAAGCAAGGTTAATTGTATCACCGTTAGCAGGTGTAAACTTGCCGGTTAATCCGTCAACGGTAGTGATCTTCGGAGCAGTTCTGTCGATTGTAACATCTACAGTGAACTTCTCACCGGTACCATTCAGAGTGATGGTCAGTGTACGTGTCAGGGTAGTTGCGGTCTGATCCTTGAATTCTTTGATATCATCCTGATCATCAGAAGAATATACAGCCCATACGTTTGTATGGTCAACAGTATCTGCAACTACAGTCATACCGCCGGGAACGTCAACAGTGTAGTCAGACTGGCTCAATAAAGCACCGCCGACCTTAACCTTTACAGCCTGCTTGTATGCAGAGCGAACGCTGGTAAGAGCGCCACCGGTAGCAACATAAATGGGATCAACAGTAGCTGTTGCAGTCGTTGCAGAAGTGGTATCCTTGATTGTAAAGTTTACATCTACAGATGCATCTGCTAAAATTTCTTGCTGATTTGCGCCGCTGTTATAAATCTGGAAGGAAACAGTCTCAGTTCCCTTTTTCTGAGGGCTAACCTGGAACAGTACAGAGTTCTTGGTAATGCTAGCTGCTGAACCACTAACCGCTACAGCATAAGTACCACCCTGAGCGGTAAGAGCTGATCCGCTAACTTTTAATACGCTGTTTTTAGGAATAGTAGCAGTAACCTCTCTCAGGTTGTACATGCCTGTTCCGCTCTTGATCATATCAGCTACCTTGCCGGCTGACAGAATACGTCCATACTGATCCTCTACCACAAGGTTCTTTACCTTGATGTCAACCATGCTTGTGTTGGTAGAGATAGAGGTATCGACATCGCGGAGACCATCAATCGCTACAGGTCTTGCATTCTCAGAGATTGTGAGTAATGCAGTAGAGAACTTGTTGTTCAGTGTCTTGAAAGTAAATGACTGCATAGCGGTCTGATCTTTTCTGATCGTAGCCTTTGTTGCATCAAGGATCAGCTTTGCTGAGCCGTCTGCATTTCTCTCAAATGCCAAAGAGTAGGTGTTTGAACCGCCATTGATCTCTATATTGCGTAACTGCTTGTATGCAGTAACTTCGTTACCACTAGCATCCAGAGCGGTGAAAGATAACTCATTTTCCTCACCTGCAACAATGACACCATTCTGTGAAACAGTGATGGAATCTACACGGGCACCGGTAGCAACCTCGATTTCACCAGTGCATGTGCCGCCGCCTGCTGAAAGGATCTGAAGTGTTGCTGTTCCGGCAGAAGGAGTCATAGTTCCCATCCATCCTAACGGATATGCAAGGTAATCAACGCCATCTTTGTTTAATACGATGAAGTTCAATCCATCAGCACTCTTAGTTAAAGCAGTGAGACCACCCATGATGGTAACGTATAAATCCTGATTTTCAATGATCTTCTTGTACTCTTTGTACTTGTTGCCGTACTGATCTTTAGCTGTTAACAGGATGTAGAACGGATCGTTGGCAAAGTTGGTGTCCTCAGTCAGAGTCTTGCCGTCAACGTTATATACACCCTCAAATGTCATCTCAGCGGCATAAGCCTCGGTAGAAAGTGTCAGGTTTGCGGTAGCATTCTTTCCGCTGGTAGTATCCAGTAAGGATACAACGATTACATCTCTGCCCAGCATAAAGCCGTTTGATGAAGTTGTTGTAAACTTAATTAAGTGAGCGGAAGGTGACAGTGTTGCTGAGCTTGCGCTGGAGTTAACCGTCAGTGAAACAGTTTTTGTGATATCATCCTCAAACTGGTTCAATACACGGTAACCAACGGTTGCACCCATGTAACGTCCCTGAGCATCTTTATTGGCTAAAGCAGCCTTGTCAGATAAAATCTCGATTTTATCAACCTTAGATGCCTCAGCGGTTACATCTGCTGTCAGCTCATCAACCTTTACGGTGTAGGTAGATGCTACAAGGTTTGCAGTGGTAGAGATCGTGATTGTCTTACCGTCTTCAGAGAAGTTGGGTGTTGCGATCTCAACAGCAGAAGATCCCTTGGATAAAGTTACTTTGCTGTTTGTTGCATCAAAGTTTGTGGTTACAGTGATAGTTTTTACGCCAGTCTGTGCAGCGGATACGATAGCGTTTACTACTTCTTCCGGCTGAGGCTGCTGAGCTGCCTCTTTGACCACTACTTTAGTGTTACCTAACCCACTTTTCCAGAGGATTTTATGTGTTAGACACGGCGGCTGTGTGCAACACGTACAAGCCCGCAGAAATAGCGGGCTCACCGTGTTGCACAGTCGGGAAACTAAAGATATAACCAGACTTAATAACGGATGCCGGAAGGTGGGGCGTGATACAAGCTCCCGATTGCATTCTGAGGTTGTCTGTGATACAATAAAGCCCATATGAGCAAAAATAGAGATAGCAAAAATAATCAAAAACAAACTGAAAAAAAGAAAGCAAACGGAAAGGAGCGCAGAAGGAACCGCAATATTCCGCGTTGGGATAAGCTCGACAATACGGCGCACCTGTTTCCGGTGATCGCGGGGGAGAGCATGACGAACACCTACCGGATCGCTGTGGAGCTGACCGAGGAGGTGGACGGAGCGACGCTGCAGGAGGCGCTGAATCTGGTGCTGCCGAAATTCGATCTGTTCAATGTGCGGATGCGCACCGGATTTTTCTGGTATTATTTTGAGGAAAACGGAAAGAAAGCGCCGACCGTGCGTGAGGAGCACACCTATCCGTGCCGCTATATTCAGGAGAACAAAAACAGGGGCTATATGTTCCGTGTGAGCTATTATAAAAAGCGGATCAATCTGGAAGTGTTCCACGTGCTGACCGATGGCATGGGCGGCATCAACTTTTTAAAGGAACTGACCTACCAGTACCTGCGTCTGGTGCATCCGAAGCTGCGTGAGGAGGTCGGCGATACACTAAGCACAGATACATCGCTCAACCGTGAGGACAGCTTCCTGCGCAACTACAGAAAGAGTGCCAAGAAGGGCTATCAGTCGCAGCGGGCATTTGAGATCAAAGGAGAGCGCTTAGATAAGGAAGAATTCGGTGTGATCCACGGCTATGTGAAGATTCCGGCACTCAAAGAGGTGTGCCACAGATACGGCATGAGCATCAACGAGTATCTGGTGGCGACTTATGTGTGGAGCATTTATAAGGAATGCCTGCATGGGATGACGAGTGACCGCGCGATCCGTGCGGCAGTTCCGGTCAACCTGCGCCCGTTTTTTGATTCTGTGACGACGAAAAACTTTTTTGCGATGGTGTCGGCGGAGCTGGTTCCTGATCGCGAGAACCTGACCTATGAGGAAGTGTGCGGGCGTGTAAAGCAGAGCCTGCGCGGGCAGATCAACAAGGAGCATCTCGAAAAGCTGTTTTCCTATAATGTATCGAACCAGCAGAATCTGTTTGCCAGCGCCGTGCCGCTCGTTCTGAAAAATCTGGCGATCCGTGTGGTCTATACACAGTCGGCACTCGCCAACACGACGACGATCACGAATATCGGCAACATCCATCTGGAAAAGGAGTATGAGCCGTATGTACAGATGTTTCACGCATTTCTGGCGATGAGCAAGGGACAGCTGCTCAAGGCGACGATCTGCTCGTACCGCGATACGCTGGCGGTCACGTTCAGCTCGGTATTGGCACAGGCGCACATCCAGCGGACATTTTTCAGGCAGCTGGCTTCGGATGGGCTGGAGGTCGTGATAGAAAGTAATGGGGTGTATGAATGAGTAAGTGCAGACAATGTCAGGTCATCGTGCGGGATGATACGCAGATCTGTCCGTTGTGCAACTGCGTACTGGATACCGATGATCAGGTGGAGAACAAATATCCAGATATATGGGCGAAAAACCATGTCTTAAAGCTGCTGATCCGCATCTATCTGTTCGTGGCGATTGTCACGGAGGGGCTGCTGGTCGCATTGAATTATATTTATTTTGACGGTCTTTACTGGAGTGTGATCGTCGGTGTGATATTGGCATATATTTATCTGACGCTTGCCTATACCGTGAGCTACAGCAGCGCCGGATACCGTATGAAGATCATCGTCGGTGTGGCGGGAGCGGTGCTGCTGCTGTTTGTTGTTGATCATGTGCTCGGAAATAACGGCTGGTCGATGAACTATGTGCTTCCGGCGGCTCTGATGGCGGTGGATGTCACGGTTCTGTTTCTGATTATATTTAATAGAAAGAACTGGCAGAGTTATCTCAGCTTTGAGATCGCGATGATCTTTTTCAGCCTGATACCGGTGATCCTCAGCTGGGAGGGCGTGATCCGGGCAAGGCAGCTATCTTATGTGGCACTCGCCGTAGCCGTGTGCATGTTTTTAGGCACGGTGATCATCGGGGGCAGACGGGCGACAACGGAACTAAAACGAAGATTTCACATAAAATAACAGAGGTATTATGACTGAGAGTAAAGTAAGCAGACAGGGAAAATTGATGCGACAGGCGATCGCGGCGCTGACCAGAGAGAACCTGATCGGACAAAAATTTAAAAACGGCGAGATCCGCAAAAGGATCGTAGAACCCGCGAGCCACTGGAAATGTCCGGAATGTTTCACAAATACGGTCATTGAACTGGCAAATTGTCAGGCGGAGCTGCTCGAATTTGAGAAGCCGAACCATGAGAAAGTGATTTTGCAGTTGCACGGCGGCGGCTACATCGGTGGGATGAGACATGCCTACCGTTCGTTTGCGGGCTTGTATAATGAAGTCGGAAAACGCTACAGCGTGTTGTCGGTGGATTACCGGATCGCGCCGGAGCATGTGTTCCCGGCAGCGCTGATCGATGCGCTTGACGGCTATGAGTGGCTGCTGCACAACGGTTACACGGAGGAGCAGATCATCGTAGCCGGTGATTCGGCGGGCGGCGGACTGGCGCTGGCATTGTGTCTGGCGCTCAAGGAAAACGGCAGAAAACTGCCGTGCGGCATCATTGCGATGTCGCCGTGGACAGACATGACTGCGAGCGGTCCTTCCTATAAAGAAAATTTTGACAAAGATCCGTTGTTTGGCGGCACGGAGGACTCGATGATCAATAACCGCGAGTATGCGGCAGGCGAGGATCTGACGAATCCGCTGCTCTCGCCGCTGTTTGGTGACTATGAGGGATTTCCGCCGATGCTGATTCAGGTTGGCTCTTATGAGATGCTGCTGTCTGATTCGGTGCTGCTCGCACAGAAGGCGAAGGAGGCGGGTGTCAAGGTGCGGCTGAGCATCTATGAGGGCATGTTCCATGTGTTCCAGATGGCACCGCTGACGCTGCCGGAATGCAAGCACGCATGGGTGGAGATCGGACATTTTATAGAAGAAATATCCGGTGGCAGGGTAGAGTCTGCGGCAGACGCAGAAAGATCGGATGATGGCGAAAAAGATGCAGACGGAGATGACTAGCTGCGGGCTCTGCCCGCGGGCGTGCGGCATTGACCGCACACAGGGGGCGCATGGTGTCTGTGGCGAGACAGCGACGGTGCGGCTGGCACGTGCGGCACTCCATTTCTGGGAGGAACCGTGTATCAGCGGGAGTGCCGGGAGTGGAACGGTCTTTTTAACCGGGTGTCAGCTCCGGTGTGTCTATTGCCAGAATCAGCCGATTGCACATGGATCGGTCGGCAAAGCGGTCACGCTTGACCGGTTGGTGGATATTTTCTTTGAGCTTGCACAAAAGGGTGCAAATAATATCAATCTGGTGACACCGGATCATTTTATCCCACAGATCGCACAGGCGATCCGCATGGCGCGTGCGCGCGGGCTGACGCTGCCGTTTGTCTATAACACGGGCAGCTATGTGACGGTGGAGGCGCTGCGGCTGCTGGACGGTCTGATCGATATTTATCTGCCGGATCTGAAATATCTGGATGCCGCACATGCGTCGGATTATTCGGGCGCGGCGGACTATCCGCAGGTCGCAAAGGCGGCTTTGCAGGAGATGCACCGACAGGTGGGAACGCCCGTATTTGCGGATGTGGCAGGGGAGGAAGAGCCCATGCTGCGACGCGGAATGATCGTGCGTCATCTGCTTTTGCCGGGAGCGCTGGAGGATGCGAAACGCATTGTGACATATATTTATGAGACGTATGCGGATGATGTATATATGAGTCTGATGAGCCAGTATACGCCCTCGCAGGCAGTCGCCGGACATCCGCTGCTGCGCCGGAAGGTGCGCAGAAAGGACTATGAGGCATTGGTAGATGAGGCGATCCGGCTCGGCGTGGAACATGCTTTTATACAGGAGGGTTCTGCGGCGGACGAGAGCTTTATACCGGCATTTGATTATGAAGGTGTATGAGAACATGTGGATATATGGAGGCAGATCGGGAGGATCTGAACGGTTATGAGTGTGGGACTGGGAAAGGATATGGAGGAAAACAGGTATGTCAAATTATGATGAAAATGAATTCAAGGAAATCGTGGACGCTCCGGACACATCCGATCATGATCGCACGGCGGAGCATACAGATACGCAAAACACAGAGGAGACAAAGAGCGGGAAGCATTGCTATATCTGTGGCAGATCCGAGTCTGTGACCGGTCCGCTGATCCGCATTCCGGGCGACATCTGTATCTGCAAGGACTGTATGCAGCGGACATTTGATACGATGAACCACGCGGGATTTCCGCTTGGAGATATGGGCTTTGGGCTGGGCGCTGCGGCGCGCACGGATCAGGAATCGGATGACAAAGCGAACTCCGGTATGCAGGGAATCAGCATGATCAACCTGTCGGATCTCGCGGGCATGATACCCGGTATGCATCGCACGAAAAAGAAGAAGCCGAAAAAGGAAAAGCAGGTACAGCCGGTGCTCGATATTCATTCCATTCCGGCTCCGCATAAAATCAAAGAGACGCTTGATGCGTATGTGGTCGGACAGGAACATGCGAAAAAGGTCATGTCGGTCGCTGTCTACAATCACTATAAGCGCATTTTTTCCGATGATGAGGCTGCGGGCAATCCCGATGGAATCGAAATAGAGAAGTCCAACATGCTTATGGTCGGACCGACCGGCTGCGGAAAGACATATCTTGTCAAAACATTGGCGCGGCTGCTCGATGTGCCGCTCGCGATCACGGATGCGACTTCACTGACAGAAGCCGGTTATATCGGTGATGATATCGAAAGCGTTGTGAGCAAGCTGCTCGCCGCTGCGGATGATGATGTGGACCGCGCCGAGCACGGCATTATATTTATCGATGAGATTGACAAGATTGCAAAAAAGAAAAATGCACATCAGCGAGATGTGAGCGGTGAGAGTGTCCAGCAGGGAATGCTGAAGCTGCTCGAGGGCGCAGAGGTTGAGGTGCCGGTGGGTGCCTCCAGCAAAAATGCCATGGTGCCGATGGAGCTGGTCAACACGAAAAACATCCTGTTTATCTGTGGCGGTGCGTTTCCGGAGATGGAGGACATTATCAAGGAGCGCCTGAATAAAAATTCTTCGATCGGTTTTCAGGCGGATCTCAAGGATAAATATGACAATGAGGAGAACCTGCTACGGTATGTGACGGTCGAGGATGTGCGTAAATTCGGCATGATACCGGAGTTTATCGGTCGTCTGCCGATCCTGTTCTCGCTCGACGCACTCGATGAGGATATGCTTGTGCGGATACTGACAGAGCCGCGCAACGCGATCATCAAGCAGTACCAGAAGCTCCTTTCGTATGATGAGGTTGATCTGGAGTTTGAGCCGGAGGCACTTTATGCGATTGCAAAACGCGCAAAGGAAAAAGAGGTCGGCGCGCGTGCGCTGCGTGCGGTCATTGAGGAATTTATGCTGGATATCATGTATGAGATTCCCAAGGATGACAATATCGGTCAGGTCATCATCACAAAGGATTATATCGAAAATCACGGGGCACCGAAGATCATCATGCGCTCCGTGCCGCAGTTGACCACCACGCAGGCATAGTCCGGCGGGAATGGGATGGACGAAAGATATAAAAATAGAAAAGGCATTTACAGGCAGCCGTTCCGTAACAGGGGACGGCTGTTTTCATACATTATAGATAATGGGAATTGTCGGGAGTGACAGTAGATGGATGAACAAACCTGTAAAAGAGCGATCTATTCAAATGACTGGTACGATCTGATGCTGCGCAATGAGGATGTGGTGCCGCAGCCGGGGCTGGTAGACTGCGTGATCAATATTGAGGGCGATTACCAGATGTGGTATTTTGAGCGGGGACTGTTGCCGGAGATCAATTATACGACTTATACCTACAGTGCTGTGCCGAAGTGTTTTACGCCGCTGTCGGAGCAGGCGCTGGATGTGAGCGGGATTCTGCGCATCCGGCAGCAGCCGAATCTGGCATTGACCGGAGAAAATGTGATGATCGGGATCATAGACAGCGGCATCGATTATACTGACCGCGCGTTCCGCTATGAGGACGGCAGCAGCCGGATCGTTGCGCTGTGGGATCAGTCGAATGAGAATGGTACGCCGCCCGCCGATTATTATTACGGGCAGGAGTACACACAGGAGACGATCAACCGCGCATTGGCGAGTGATGATCCATACCTGATCGTGCCGGAAAATGATCCGGTCGGACACGGTACGGCAGTTGCGGCAGTCGCAGCCGGATCGGAAAATCCCGTGACCGGATTTTCCGGGGCTGCGCCGTTTGCAGATCTGGCGGTCGTCAAGCTCAAGGAGGCAAAGCCGTATCTTAAGAATTTCTATTTTATACCGGAGGGAGTACCGGCGTATCAGGAAAACGATCTGATGTTGGCGGTCGATTATCTGAACCGGCTGGCGTTGGCGCGCGGGCAGGCGCTCGTCATACTGGTGGCGCTCGGCACGAACAACGGTGCGCACGGTGGGGAAACGTATCTGGCGAGCTTTCTCGATGATGTCGGGCAGCGCAGGCGGCGCGTGATCGTCACCGCGGCGGGGAATGAAGCAAATGCGAGACATCATTATTACGGAGAAATCGCAGACCGCGAGAATTATGCAACTGTCGAAGTGAATGTGGAACGGGCGATGAATGGTTTTTTTGCGGAGATGTGGTCGAGAGAGCCGGATCTGTATGAGATCGCTGTCGTATCTCCGGCGGGGGAACGCCTTTCACGCATCGCTTCGGAGCGGCAGGGGCGGCGGGAGTATGTGTTTATCCTTGAGGGGACGACGCTCACGGTCGATTACCGGATTGTGGGCACGCGCACGGCAAATCAGATGATTTTTCTGCGGTTTGAGCGTCCGTCCAAGGGCGTGTGGAAAATTCTCGTCTATCCGAAAAATTATGTGTACGGCACGTTTCATATGTGGCTGCCGATCAGTGCATTTTTGGAGTCGTCGGTCTATTTTCTGTCGTCCAATCCAGATGTGACGCTGACGGTGCCAGGCACGGCGAGCACACCGATGACGGTTGCGGGCTACGATGACCGCAGCGGGGCGCTGTATCTGGACTCCGGCAGGGGCTATACGACAGACGGATCGATCAAGCCGGATTTTGCGGCGCCCGCGGTGAATGTCGAGGGACCGGAGGGGATGGAGCATACCGGGACTTCCTATGCCGCGGCGATTACCGCCGGGGCAGCAGCGATGTTTTTGGAGTGGGCGGTCGCGCGTGGCAATCTGCCTGCGGCAAACACCGCGGATGTCAAGAGCGAATTTATCCGTGGCGCCGTCCAGACACCGGGGATGCTGTATCCGAATCGGGAATGGGGCTATGGAAAGCTGGATCTCGCGCGGACATTTTTAAACCTCGCCGGGCTGTCGTGAGTCAGTGCTGGCTTTTTTGCGGAAAATCTGCTACACTTATAGATACTTGTGAAGAAAGGACCATGCGGATATGGCAAAAAATGCAATGTGCTCCGCAGGCGCGATCCTTGCGATCGCCTGTGGCGACGGAATCATAAAAAAATATGCAGAAAAGAAGCTGGAGGGAGAGCCGCCGAAACGCATCTGTGGCGGAAAGATCATATTGAACCTGCTGCACAACGACGGTGCGGCGCTCGGCGTGCTGCGCAAAGACCAAAAGCTGCTGCTGGCGTTAAACAGCGCGCTGGTCGGTGTGGCAGCCGGGGAACTGCTCACATCCCCGCAGAAAGACCGTCCGGCATTCCGGCTCGGAATGACGCTGGCGGTCGGCGGTGGACTGTCCAATCTGATCGACCGCGTCCGGCGCGGCTACGTGACCGATTATTTTTCATTGGATCTCGGATCACGTTTTGAAAAACTGAAGAAAGTCGTGTTTAATTTATCTGACTTTTGCGTGTTCGGCGGATGCATCCTCTGGTGCATTCAGCATATATCAAAGTCCAGACCGTGATTCGTCAGAAAGCGCGCGGCAAACGTATCCCATGCGGCATCAAACGAATTGTCGGTCGTAAAGGTACGGTAAGATACACCGGTGGTTAGAATCATCTGTCCATCGCGGAACGTTAGGTTGAGAAAAATGCCGCTGATGTCATCCGGTGAAAATCCGGTGCCGGAGGAGCGGATTGTTTTCTCGGCATTTGAGGGAGAGAGCAGAAAGACAAATTTGAAGTACAGCGGCGTATGTTTTCCGCGGATCAGCTCAAAAAGGATCGGGCGAAGATGGAAAAAAGGCAGATAGGCGCTGCCGGCTTCCGTCAGCTCTGCGAGCTCGTCCGCATCATAAAAATCACGGTTGATATGGCCGTCGATCTGATAGGAGACAGCACCGTGGACAGTCGCCTCCGCAAGCAGAAAATGGTCGAACAGGTCACTTTTTAACAACCGGTTCATGAAATACTTCTGGTCTTTCATGTAAAATGCTTTCATAGATCATACCTCAACTCATATTTGACTCGTAACTGTAACTATTGTAGCACACAACAGCACGGAGGTGTTAGTATGAAAATAAAGAAACAAGCCATGCGTTTTTGTACCGCACTTCTGCTGTGTGCGTGTCTGGTCACCGGGTGCGCGGGCGTCGAGCTGCTGGATGCGCTTGGGTATTACGATACACAGGAGCTGGAAACGGTGCATTCGGATGACCGCTACGTCTACCAGACGCTGTCGGAACAGAGCAGACATATCTACGATCAGATGCTGACCGCACTCATGAATATGCAGGACAGTGTACGGCT
Organism: uncultured bacterium; assembly: GCA_937893485.1. Classification (GTDB taxonomy): domain Bacteria; phylum Bacillota; class Clostridia; order Lachnospirales; family Lachnospiraceae; genus W0P33-017. Next base: position 16,146 of record CALBJL010000191.1, read on the forward strand.
GTCTACGCAGGATCAGGAGGAGGTACAGAACTGTTATGAGGCGATCTGTGCCGATTACGGGGAGATTTTCTGGGTGGAGAGCTGTTCGACCAGAATCGTTTCACTGTTCGGATTTCCGGTGACGATGTATTTTGATGTCAGTTATACGATGACACCGCAGCAGGTGGGGCAGTATCAGGTGCAGATGCAGCCGAAGATCAATGAGTATCTGGCACTGCTTGACGGATGCGGGAGCGATTATGAAAAGACAGAGCTTCTATATAAAAAGCTGATTGACGAGGTCGGCTATGATCTGGAATCAGAAAACAATCAGAATATTCTCAGTGTATTTCTCAGTGGAAGTACGGTGTGTCAGGGCTATGCCTGTGCCGTGCAGTATCTGTTGCAGCGGGCGGGAATTCAGTGTGCGATCGTGACCGGGACTGCCCGCGGCGAGGCACACGCATGGAATCTCGTGAGACTGGACGGCGACTATTATTATCTGGATGCGACATGGGGCAATGCGAGCTACCGCGCATCGGAGGAGCCTGAGGACACGGCATTTGACGGTGTCAATTTTGCCTATCTGAATCTGACCACGGAGGAGCTGTTCCGGACACACGAGCCGAAAGTCACGTTTGAGCTGCCGGTGTGTGAGAGCACAGCAGACAGCTATTTTGTCAAACATGGTCTTTATTTCGACCGTTGGGATGTCGATGCGGTCGGTGAGCGGCTGGTGCGGGCTTATGATGGCGGTGCGCGCAGCATTTCGCTGAAGTTTTCGGACGAGGCAGAGCTTTCGGCGGCATATGGGTATCTGATTGACGAGCGTCATTTCCGGGATTATTGTACGGATACCGACACGATCTGCTATCTGGCGGATACGGATCTTTGCATTCTAAACGTCTTTTTTATGGAGTGATCCCAAAAATAAAAGAAAATGAATCAAAATATAATTATTTTTTGAAAAAAGTCTTTTCAAAAAATAGGATTTGTGCTACTGTAATGTAGTAATGAAAACTACATCATGCAATTATCTGAAAAATATAATGTAATTTTTGAAAATGCATATAATAATACACAAAGCAGGATGGGAAACAGGAGGCATAGTATGCGCTATAAGATTGTAATCGACAGTTGCGGGGAACTGACAGACAAGTTGAAAGAGGATGCACATTTTGAGAATGTGGCACTGGCACTGGATGTGGACGATTATCATATCATGGATGATAAAAACTTTAACCAGGCGGAGTTTTTGCAGAAGGTAAAGGAGAGTCCGAATTGCCCGAAATCCTCCTGCCCGACACCCGTGAGCTATATGGACGCATTCGGGGATGAGCCGGAGCATGTATATATGGTGACACTGTCTGCGCAGTTGTCCGGCTCGTACAACAGTGCGATGCTCGCAAAGGATCTGTATGAGGAGAAGATGGCAGAGGGTGAAGCGCCCGCAGGCACACAGATCCATGTCTTTGATTCACGGTCGGCATCGATCGGGGAGACACTGATCGGCATGAAGATTCAGGAATATGAAGAGGCCGGATGCTCTTTTGAGCAGGTCGTTCAGCGGGTAGAGAAATATATTGATGGCATGCATACCTTTTTTGTGCTGGAGACACTGGAGACGCTGCGCAAAAACGGCAGACTGAGCAATCTGAAAGCAATGCTGGCGACTGCACTCAACATCAAGCCGGTGATGGGATCGACAGAGATCGGGGCGATCCAGCAGCTCGGACAGGCGCGAGGCATGAACAAGGCGCTTGAGGCGATGGTCACAAAGATGCTCAGCGTCACGAAAAACTGTGAGGAAAAGGTGCTTGCGATCTCACACTGCAACTGTCCGGAGCGTGCAAAGCGCGTGAAAGAGAAGATCGAACAGCTCGCACATTTTAAAAAGATCATTGTCGTTAATACTGCCGGAGTCAGCTCAATGTATGCCAATGACGGCGGAGTGATACTGGCAGTATAGAATGAAATAAATCAACGGAAAAGCAAGGTATCCTTCCTTGCTTTTTTTGTACATAGAATCTATAATGTTGGTATTATTGAAAGAGGGTGTATGTTTTTTGAACGAAAAAATGCAAATCGAGCGTTTTGAGAGCGATCCGATGACCGGACTGACCGAAGAACAGGTGAAGCACCGGCAGGAGCAGGGGCTGACAAACCGGAGCGTGGAATCTGCGACCAAAACGACAGCAGATATTGTAAAAGAAAATGTTTTTACTTATTTTAATGCGATTTTTCTCGTGCTGGCTGCGTTGCTGATCACGGTCGGCTCTTTTCGTGATCTGACATTTTTAATCGTTATCACGGCAAATGCAGTCATCGGTATTATACAGGAGCTGCGTGCGAAAAAGGTATTGGACGACCTGACGCTGGTCGGACGGACAAAGGTACAGACGGTGCGTGACGGCGTACGTGTGGAACTCGATAGTGAGCAGCTTGTATTGGACGATATGGTTGTACTGGCGGCAGGCTGCCAGATTCCGGCGGATGCGGTCGTCGTGCGTGGAAGTGTGTCTGTCAATGAGTCGCTGCTGACCGGAGAATCCGATGAGATCGTCAAGCAGACCGGGGATGCTCTGCTTTCCGGCAGCTTTATCGTGTCCGGTACGTGTATCGCCAGACTGGAGCGCGTGGGAGCGGATTCCTATATTTCCAGACTGACCCTGCAGGCGACCAAGAGCAAGGAGGGCGAGCAGTCTGAGATGATCCGTGCGCTCGACCGGCTCGTAAAGGTCGTAGGTGTGCTCATCATCCCGATCGGACTGACGCTGTTTTTCCAGCAGGATGTGATCAG
>CALBJL010000192.1 GCA_937893485.1 uncultured bacterium
CTTGCGGGAGCTGCGACCTCTTAACAATGTGCTTGCATGACCCAAAATCTGACAAAAAATAGTTTCGCAAACGCATATTGTATATGTAATTGATATCCGTCCGGCGCCAGTGCAATGCCGCAGGTGGCGAAGAACAGTTACTATCATCTGATCACCCGCCATACCGCTCCCGATAAGAATACGCGCAGCCGCAATAGTCCTGGCGGTACATGCCATACTCCTTTGACAGTTCTGTGGAGCGCTTGTACCCGTTTTTCTTTTTAAAATCCGAGCACAGGTAGGCGACTCCCAGCTCCGTCCCGATCTGCTGTCCGATCTCATTTAATTTTTCGGCATTTTTGAGCGGGCTGATACTAAGCGTCGTCGTAAAATAAGCAAAGCCCTTTTCTCGTGCGAGTTCTCCCGCCTCTCTCAATCGCAGCTCATAGCAGCGAAAACACCGCTCACCGCCCTCCGGCACCTGCTCCATGCCCTTTGCCAGTTCATAAAAACGCGCCGTATCATAATCACCCTCAATAAAGCTGATCGGATATTTTGCCGGAAATCTGCGGATAAACTCCTGCTGCTCGCGCGCCCGCATCCGGTATTCCTCCTCCGGATAGATATTCGGGTTGTAATAAAAGACCGTGATGCGAAAATATTGCGACAGATATTCCAGTACATAACTGCTGCACGGTGCGCAGCAGCTGTGCAGTAACAGCGTTGGTGCCGTACCGCTGTGTGCGGTCTGTGCCTGTACCTGTTCCAATCTCTGCTCCAGCACCCGCTGATAATTGATCCTGTTCACTGCTCTGCTCCTTGTTATACGCTCATGCGTTTAGACTGTATTCTGCTATATTCTATCTGATTTTGCAGGGAATTTCAATAGACCGCCCTAAGGAACCCGATTCTTTTTCCGACATAAAATAGAACTATAGATAGAAAAAACACGGAGCATGAAATACGCTATGCAAAATATATTAGAATTCCACGAAGTCGACTACGCCTACCATTCGATGGACGGCGAGGTTCCTGCCCTCGAAAATATCAATTTCACGGTAGGCGAGGAAGAATTTCTCGTCATTGTCGGTCCGAGCGGTTGTGGAAAATCCACGCTGCTCGATCTCATTTTCGGACTGTTACAGCCGGAACACGGATCTGTCATCGGCGATCCGGATGCCGTTGGCTACATGCTGCAAAAGGATCACCTGTTTGGCTGGCGCACGATCGAAAAAAATATCCTGCTCGGACTGGAGATCCAGCACCGGCTCACGCCGGACACGCGCGCCTACGCCACAGAGCTGTTAAAAAAATACGGTCTGTACGAATTCCGGAAAAAGCGCCCGAGCGAGCTCTCCGGCGGAATGCGCCAGCGCGCTGCCCTCATCCGCACACTTGTCACCAGACCGCAGCTGCTTCTGCTCGATGAGCCGTTTTCCGCGCTGGACTACCAGACCAGACTCAATGTGGCAGACGACATCGGCAGCATCATCCGCAGCGAAAAAAAATCTGCAATTCTCGTGACACATGATCTGTCCGAGGCAATCAGCATGGGCGACCGGATACTGATCTTATCCGCACGCCCCGGCACCGTCATCCGCACAATCGATCTCGCCTTCAATCCGGCACTCAGCTCGATCGAACGCCGCGAGACCGATGCCTTTAAACAATATTTCAGCGAACTTTGGAAGGAGATGAATCAGCTTGTACCATAAAAACCTCTCTGCCCAGGAGCTCTATGTCCGCCGGCAGAAGCATACAAAAATTGTGATCCGCGTCGTTCAGCTTGCGATCCTGTTTTCCTTTCTGATCCTCTGGGAGGTCAGCGCCTCCTTAGGCTGGATCGACTCGTTTATTTTCAGCAGTCCGTCAAAGCTGTACATCTGCTTCCGCTCACTGCTCGCAAGCGGCGACCTCACCGGACATATCGGCATCACACTGTTAGAAACACTGGTCAGCTTTGCACTGGTCATACTTACGACACTCGTCATTACCGTGCTGTTATGGCTGAACAAACCGCTCTCAAAAATCATCGAGCCCTATCTGGTCGTACTCAACAGCCTGCCGAAATCGGCGCTGGCACCACTGCTGATCGTATGGCTCGGTGCCAACTATAAGACGATCATCCTCACCGGTATGTCGGTCGCAATCTTCGGCTCGATCCTGAATCTCTACACCGGATTCATGGAGACATCGCCGGATAAGATCAAACTGATCCGCGCACTCCACGGAAATACCGCACACGTGCTGTTCAAGGTCGTACTGCCCGCCAACATCCCGAACCTGTTTTCCATTATGAAGGTCAACATCGGGCTGTGCCTTGTCGGTGTCATCATCGGCGAATTTATCGGCTCAAAACAGGGACTCGGCTACATGATCATCTACGGCAGTCAGGTATTCAAGCTCGACTGGATCATCCTCTCGATCCTGATCCTGTGCGTGATCGCGATGCTGCTCTATTTTCTTCTCGGGCGGCTGGAGCACCGTTTTACCTGCGAGTAACCGCCGCAACGCAACCCTCACGAAGCGTTTTACGTGACAGAAATTTCCTGTCACATAGAAAAACACATAGAAAAATCCCCTGTGCCCGGCACAGGGGAAAACCAAAGCTACATGTATGATCTTTTAAATACCTTTCAGACATTTTTATATCGTCTGTTCTACCAGACTTATGAACTCATCCGCCACATTTACCTGACGTTCTGACTCCTCGCGGCTTGCAATGTAAAAATCATCATAATCACTCGCATGACGAATTTCCTCTGCCTCTCCGATCTTCCTTCCTATTTCTCTCGGAAATATTCCAGTCTTAACATATTCTTTATTAAAATTTGCAATGGCATCTTTATGTCGTTTATAAGAATTTCCATTTAACGCATGAACAGCATTGATGGCATGAAAAATCGCATAGTACGCCCGATTGTTTGCTCCCCGATACTCTCCAGATTCCAATAAAATTTTTGCTGCTTTCAAATCCTCTCTTGCCGTCTGAAGGCGGTGACGCGCAAGGTCTTTCTTTGTTCCGATATCTTCGTTATGCCGCTCCATATAAAACCACTCCCTCCTTATGGACATTTGCATAAAATGGATAATTAACCACCCATTTTTTGAAATGTTCCTGATTTTTTGCGATGGGTTTTATATCTACATCATAATCCATATTAAAATCATAAGTCATATAGGAGAGCTGTTGACTATATTTTTTCAAATCCATATCCGACAAATCCAGTAATATCATCACATCAATATCTGAATCTGCATGGAAATCGCCCCTTGCATAAGATCCATATAAAATCACACTTCTCAAATGTGCTCCGTATATCTTTTGCACTTCTTTTATATATCCGGCAAGTAAAGTCTGTATTGTGCTCGGCATAAAACATCCTCTCCTTCCTTGAATACCTTATGACATCATGGGCAAAACCGGCACATGATCAACATTCGTCACTCGCCAATCATGCAAGCATGTTGACTCGTTTGCGCTCATTATATCGTGCTTTCATCACTTTCTCTTATAGGTTCCGGAATACGTTGCATCTGTAACAACAATTTTATATGCATTCTTTATCGTCCAATTCTCATTTTTATACCAGATACACATGCAAAAACCCATATCATCCGACCAGTACACACTCGGATCATTGCCAGGCGACGAAATATCGGAAAATGTTTTGGATTTCTTTCCTTTTTTGAAGGTCACTTTTACCGCCTCGCCGGACTTCTTATCAAATGTAACCTTTACGGTATATTTTTTCTTATCGACATCCGATCTGCCCTTGAAGGTAACGACCGTCGTCTTTCCTGCCGCCATAACCGGCTCCGGTGTAAATACACCGATCAACAGGCATAATACCACTGCGAATGCGATGATTCGTTTTAAAATTATTTTATATCTGCTCATTCTTATGTTTGTTCCTTCCTGCAAATGATTCTCTGTCTTATTTCAGAATGCTATTTTACCTTCTGTTCTCCGCTAATTCTGCGCCCTTGCAACCATTCCCATGCGCTGCAACAGATCCAGCACTATGATCGCTGCCACATAGATCACTGCAGCCAATACCATCAGTAACACCTGTGACACACAGAAACCAACGACCACATCAGCGGCAACCACACAGGCGTGCAGCCAGACCGGATTCTGGTCTAAGAGTACGCCGATCGCCACCTGAATCACCAGTGTCACACATACGACAACCGGTACAACCTTGCAGGCAAATACACCGAGCAGAACATATCCGAGCGCGAGTACGGCAAATAATGCAAGCAATGCAATACTTTTCTTTTTGGAATCCCACGCTGCGATCGCCGAGATGCTCGCCTGCTCCGCTTTTTTGCGCTCAGAGCGCTGCTTGGCGGACGAAACGACAAACTCCTGTATTTCTTCTATTCCATGTTCCCCTTGTTCACGCTTTTCCTGTTCACTCATCCTTCTAATCCTTTCAAAGCCGCAGCTTTGCCCTGCAGTCCTGATCCTTTCCATAGATTCGCAATGATTATATCAATTATTTTTAATAAACACAATATTTTCGTAAAAAAACTGTTGCAAAAATTCAAAAGTATCGTTATAATGCTAAAGGTGATGTGTTTCAGACACAACTCACAGGCTGGAATGGCGCAGTCGGTAGCGCAACTGATTCGTAATCAGTAGGTCGTCGGTTCAAGTCCGATTTCCAGCTTTCGATAACTATTCTAGGCTCCGGTTTAGAATAGTTTTTTTATGTGATAGGAAATTCCTATCACATAAAACGCTCCGCGAGGATGCGCACCTCGCGGAAATGAAGTATATGCTTCGCATACCGCTCGGGCGCGAAAGAGTCGCGGACGACTCTTTTTTATACCATTATAGCTGTTGATTTCGGGAGGAAACTATCATGATGAGTGCAAGACAACTCGCAAATTCACTGGACGAAATGATGAAGGAGACACGCCGCGGCCGCCTGAACTGGAGTATGCAGATCGAAGCAACCGATGATCTGGATGAGTCGTGCAAGGAGCACGTATCACAGGACGGAACAGACTGGATCGTGGACGAATGCTTCGTGGAATACTCCTGTACATGGAAAGGTCAGGATTTCTGCATGATTTCCTATGAGCATGTACTGACCCATGCGGATCAGACCCGCATGACCTGTCTGATCTTTTTGCCGCCGCTTGGAATGCGCTTCTTTGATGTCGCCGAGCTTGCTCCCTATGCGATCGAGGCAGATGCATATGTCTCCAGCAAAGTGCACCTGCTGTTTGAGCAGTTGATGGAGCTCTATCGCGCCGAGCCTGCCAGATGCCGCCTGCGCGTCATTGATCCTCTGAAAAATTAACCAAATTTTCCATATGCTTTTTAGTAATACTGCCCTATTAAACGGACAATTTCTACTTTTTGCACTATTGCATCATTGAATACTTTATGCTACAGTAAATCCACGCAGACACGATCCTGCGTGGATTTTTTACGTAATAGGAAATTCCTTTCCCCTCCCTGTATCACATCCCAGACAGATTCAGACAGCTTCCTCCTGTCCCTATCAGACAAGGAGATTTCTATGAATCAGAACATGAATTTCAGCGAATTTTGCGATGCACTGATCCGTGCACTCACACCGATGTTCCCGGAGCAGACCACCATCAGCATCCAGACGATCCCCAAAAACAACAATGTATCCTTTGAGGCATTGATCATCCACGAGCCCGGCACCAATATTTCCCCTACGATCTATCTTGAAGACTACTACACACTCTACCGCGATGGCACTTCACTCGACGAGCTGTGTGAAATTATCTGCGATGTCTTTTTGGAGGTGCGGCTCAACCACCCGATCGATCCGGGCTTTTTCACCGATTTTGCACAGGCACGCCAGCGGCTCATTTTTCAGGTCATCAGCTATGAGAAAAACGAACAGCGGCTGCACGACCTTCCCCATCTCCAATACCTTGACCTTGCGGTGATCTTCTGCTGTATGCTGCGCATGGAAAACGGTGAAACTGCCACTGTCACGATCAAAAACGAGCATTTAGCCCTGTGGGACACAGATCTTGACACCATAAAAAAACAGGCGTTTGCAAATATGCCACGCCTGCTTCCTGCCTATATTCAACCGATCACGGATGTACTCCGCGAGCTTGCCACCGAGCATCCGTGTATCCTGCCGCTGCTCAGGCTGTCGGAGCACAATCCGGATATTCCCAGACTCTATGTACTCACCAACGAGACCCAGATCGGCGGTGCCTCCTGTATGCTCTACCCGCATATACTCTCCGATTTTGCCGACAGCATTGGCAAGGATCTGTATCTTCTGCCGAGCAGCATTCACGAGGTGCTTCTGCTCCCGACCGATATGCGGCACAGTGAAGCATCGCTCAACGCGCTCGTACGGCAGGTAAATGAAGAACAACTGCCGCTGACCCAGCAGTTATCCGACCACGTATATTTCTATTCAAGAGAGCTAAAATCCATTTGCTCCTGCGCTCAGGATAACAGCCGCTCATACAGCTGCTCATACGCACGCGCGGACTTTTTCCATGAATAGTCGAGTCTCATATCACGCTGTGCCATCTCATCCCAATGCGCACGCTCGTCATAGTAGACATGCATCGCATAGTAAATGATTTTGAGCATCTCATGCGCATTATAATTGGCAAACGAGAATCCGGTGCCGGTGTGATCGTATTCATTGTACGGCTGTACCGTATCCTTTAAACCTCCGGTTTCACGCACAATCGGAAGTGTGCCGTAACAATAGCCCATCAACTGGCTCAGACCACACGGCTCAAACAGCGACGGCATCATCAGTGCATCCGCCGATGCATAGATCCGGTGCGCCAGCTGCTCCGAATAGCAGATATTTGCCGAGAGCTTATCGGGATATTTACCTGCAAAATAGCGCAGCATATCGACATACTGCTCCTGTCCGGTTCCGAGCACGACGATCTGCAGCCTTGCAGTTCCCAACAGTTCATCCATAATATACGCGATCAGATCCAGCCCTTTTTGATCCGTCAGCCGGGAAACCATCGCAATCATCATCGTATCCGCGTCCTCCGGCAGTCCCAGCTCACGCTGTAACGCCAGCTTGTTCTCACGCTTTCCCGTTTTCATATCCGCCACACTAAAATTGTGTGTAAGGTAAATATCATGACCGGGATCATACGCCTGTGTATCCAGTCCGTTGATAATGCCATAAAGACTGTCCCTGCGGGCATACAGCAGCCCGTCCAGACTCTCACCGCCCTCTTTTGTCATGATCTCCAGTGCATAAGTCGGGCTGACCGTCGTCACTGCATCCGCATAGGCGATGCCTCCCTTTAAGAAATTCGCCTCACCGTAGGATTCCAGCTTGTCCGGCGTAAAATACTCATCCGGCAGACCCGTGAGGTTCTTGACCACATCGATCGAATAGCGCCCCTGAAAACGCAGGTTGTGGATCGTACAGATCGTCTTTGTCCGTTGCAGCTGCGGATAATCCGATGCAAATGCCTTCAAAAATACCGGTACGAGCGCCGCCTGCCAGTCATGACAATGGATGATGTCCGGCACAAAACCGATCATCTCTGTCGCCGCGAGCACTGCCTTTGAAAAATATGCAAATTTCTCAATGTCCTCGTGCAGCTGGTTATACGGCTGCGAACCTGCAAAATAATATTCGTTGTCAACAAAATAATAATGTACGCCCGCCTCTTCCGTCTCCAAAATACCTACATACTGGTTTCTCCAGCCGAGCGATACATAAAAGTGGGCATGAAATCTCAGCTTCTTTTTCAGGTTGTCCTCCATACAGGCATATTTTGGCAGAATCACACGGACATCATAGTTCTGTCTGTCAATATAATGTGCCAGCGAACCTGTGACATCTGCCAGCCCGCCTGTCTTGATAAAAGGAACTGCCTCTGAGGCTACAAATAATATTTTTTTCATCTACACACGCATCTCCTGTATAGCATATTTTTTATCTGCTACCAGTATACACCTATGCGCGCTTATATTCCAGACGTATTTTATCCGCAATGAGTGCGATAAACTCAGAATTTGTCGGTTTGCCCTTGCCGTTACTGATTGTATAGCCAAATAATTCATCAATCGTATCTGTTTTTCCGCGGTTCCACGCTACCTCAATCGCATGGCGGATCGCGCGCTCCACCCGGCTCGGTGTCGTCTGGAATTTCTTGGCGATCGTCGGATAAAGCACCTTCGTAATCGAACCGAGCATCTCGATATCATCCACTGCCATCATGATTGCCTCCCGCAGATACTGATAGCCTTTGATATGTGCCGGTACTCCGATCTCGTGGATAATATTCGTCACATCCGCCTCCAGATCATGCGCAGCCGGCTCCGGTACTTTCTCATAGCTGCCTGCCGCACGCACCTCACTTCCGCGGCGGTTACGGTTGTCGCGCAGGCGCTTGATATGCCGTAATACGACCTCGTTTTCAAACGGCTTCATAATAAAATAATCGGCTCCCTTTTGAAATGCATCCTCCGTGATGCTCTCCTGTCCGACCGCACTGATAATGATTACCGCCGGCTTCTTTTTCAGACTGTGGTCACGGCTTAGTTTGTCCAATACACTCAGTCCGTCAAGTTTCGGCATTACGATATCTAAGAGCATGACATCCGGCTGCTTGCTTCTGATCAGATCATACGCCTCCACTCCGTCCTTTGCAGTTCCCACAACCTCTAATTCGGCATCCTTTGCCACGATATCTCCCAGTAATCTTAACATTTTCTCGTTATCGTCTGCGATTGCTACATTAAATTTGTCCATTGTTGTCCCTCCTTAACGAACTATCGCTATTATAAGAGGTGAATTCCGAATAATCTGTCAATTCTTGTCGGCAAATTAAATTTTTGTGAAAATTAGTGGTTGGATATTTTATTTCATCAATATATAGTGGTATGCTCCTCAAACATTGATTCTGCAAAGATGCCATACCCTCTGGTCGGGTCATCGACAAATACATGTGTGACCGCTCCGATGAGCCTTCCGTTCTGGATGATCGGGCTTCCGCTCATCCCCTGCACGATTCCGCCAGTGCGCGCGAGCAGCCGTTCATCGGTCACCCGGTAACGGATGCCCTTGTTCTCTTCTGAGGTGTGATAGTCAATCCGCTCGATCTCGATATCATATGCCAGCCGCTCCCCCGTGACTGAGCAGATGATCTGTGCCGCTCCCTCTGTGATCTCCTGCTTATAAGCGACCGGAAGCTGTTCGACATCCGCGAGCGCCTGCGGCAGCTGCTCAATCGTCCCGTAAATCCCGTTTTCCGTATTTTCCCCAACACTGCCGAGATAGCAGGATGGCTGAAACCGGATGAGCCCCGTCACTTCCCCCGGATTTCCGCGCCTGCCCTTTGAGATGCCTGTGATCGTCGTCTCATAGACGCTGCCATCATCAATCCGGATCAGCTCTCCCGTATCAATATCACTCACACCGTGTCCAAGTGCTCCGTATTCACCATCCTCCGTCACATAGGTCATCGTTCCGATGCCTGCAATATCATCCCGCACCCAGATACCGAGCTTGCTCGTGCCGTCTGCCGCCACCTCCGGCATGACCACGACATCGATCGGCTTGCCCGCACGCAGCACGTGTAACACCATGCGCCTGCCTCCGCTCGCTGCGACGAAATCCATCAGCTCTTCCTTTGTGTGCACAGCCGTATCGTCCACCTTCACAATCACATCCCCGCTTCTGATCCGGTATGCCGCAGGTGCAATCAATGCCCCGTTCTGATCGGTAAAGCTTGCGCACTCCACGACAAGCACACCGCTGTTTTTCAGATAAATCCCTATGTTTGTGCCTGCGGCCACGACGTTTGCACGATCCGTATAGTGAACGACCACCTGCTTGAGCGGAATCAGGTCAAACAGGCGGCAGGTCAGCACGCCGTCATTTTCCGATGCCGCCAGCGTGCGCTGCGCACCGAATACCGGCTGCACATCCTCCTCATAATCAATGCCGATCGGTAAGCCGTCTGCAAATGCGAGCGGCTGCCCCTCCTGCTGCTCCGCCTTCGTCAGATAGATCTCGTCCGGCAGATAGACAAACAGCAGCACATACGAAAAGACCAGCCATCCCAGCACACCGTATAAAACATATCGCCGTCTGGTTCGTCCGTTTGCAGGCTTTTTATTTGTCATCCTCTGTCTCATCATGTTCCATAGTTTCATTGTTTTTATCTTGGTTATTATCCTGTTCATCGTTTTCATCAGATCAATGCAGCGCCTCCTTCGTACAAATAAATAGAACTAAGTACAAATCCACAATAAAAGAAGAACGCCTTATGCGTTCTTCTTTTATTATGAGCTGTTTTTTGTTTTCCAATCAGGTTTATTTCGCCTGCATCGCCAATTTTTTCATTTCGCGCGCACTCTCGATCACAGTCTGTGTCACTTCCACACCGCCGAGCATCCTTCCGAGCTCCGCGATGCTCTGCTCCTCGTCGAGCAGCGTCAGCCGCGTCACTGTCGTTCCGTCCGCCACCTGTTTTTCGATAAAATAATGCGCATCTGCCATCGCCGCGATCTGCGGCAGGTGGGTAATACAGATCACCTGATGGTTTTTCGCGATCTTATGGAGCTTCTGTGATACCATCTGCGCGGTTCTGCCGCTGATTCCGGTATCGATCTCGTCAAAGATCAGCGTCTCTATGCCATCGTTTTCCGCGAGCACAGATTTCAATGCCAGCATCACGCGCGACAATTCGCCGCCCGATGCGATATTTTTGAGTTCGCGCAGCGGCTCACCCGGATTGGTCGAAATCATAAATTCCATCGCGTCAGATCCGTTCGCGCTGTAATGATCGAGTTTCGTGAATTTGAGATCAAATGCGACATCTAAAAAATTCAGATCACGCAGTGCCTGCAGCATCTTTTCACGCAGCTGTACGCCCGCCGCCTGACGCAGCTCACTCAGCTGCGCACTCAGCCGGTCTACCTGTTCGCGCGCGCTCTCCAACTCCTGACGCAGCCGCTGTTCATAGGCATCCATATCGTTAAGCTGGTCGATCCGCTCCTGTTTTTTTGCACATGCATCCAGTATTTTTTCGATCGTATCCCCGTATTTGGACTTCAGATGGTTAACCACATCCAGCCGCTGTTCCACCTCGGCGAACCGTTCACCGTCAAACGCGGCATCATCCATATAACCGCTCAGATCCCGATGAAAATCCGACAGCAGCTCCTCAATCTGGCTCAACTGTCCGCTCATGGATGCGAGCTGCTCATCGAAGCTGTCTACCGCTGTCAGTTCCCGCGTCGCCCTGCCGATCAGCCCGGATGCACCATCCTCGCCGACCGCCTGATCGACCGTCTGCAATGCCTCCATGATCCGTTTACTGTTTGTCATGCGGCGGTACACCTGTTCCAGCTCCTCGTCCTCGCCGGATATGAGCCGCGCGCCCTCGATCTCCGAGACCTCGTACTCTAACAGCGCCTGCTCCCTTATGAGCGCCTCCTTATCACCGCATTGCTCCTCCAATGATTTTTTGCAGGCAGTATACGTTTTATACGCCTCTGCCAATGCACGTTTTTTTTCAAGCAATTCTGCACCTGCATAATCATCCAGATACTCCAGATGCTTGCTCATATGCAGCAGCGACTGGTGCTCGTGCTGTCCGTGAATATCGATCAGACAGGCAGCCGCCTGACGCAGCTTCGATGCAGGTACACTCTCGCCGTTGATCTTTGCCACGCTGCGGCCTCCGGTGATCCTGCGGGATAAAATGACCGTTTCATCCTCCGGCTCGATCCCCAGCGCCTGCAGCTGTGCGCAGACAGATGCGGACAGACCGGAAAAGATCAGTTCCACATAGCCCGCTTCCTCATGCTCTCTGAGCATGCTGCGGTCTACCTTTTCACCCAGCGCAAAACTGATCGAATCAATGATAATCGATTTACCGGCACCGGTCTCTCCGGTGAGGATATTCAGACCGTCTCTTAGGTCTACCTCCACTTCATTGATCAATGCAAGATTTTTTACATATAGCGTTTGCAGCATAGATTACTTCCTTTATTGTTGTGTTGATTCGTATGGTTTATTCAGTTGCCAGCTTTTTCAGACGTACTAACAGATTCTGTGCATCCGCACTCGTGCGGACGGCGCACATGATCGTGTCATCACCCGCAATACTGCCGACGATCTCATCACACTGCATATGGTCGAGCGCTGCCGCCACCGCCATCGCCATGCCTGAAACGGTCTTTACAACCAGTATGTTCTGTGCCGTGTCCGCAGAGCGGAACCCCTCCTTAAAGACACGCACATAGGTTCCGTCCATATCCTCATCCGGCTCCGCCAGTGTCGCATAGCGCTGTCTGCCGTTTGCCTGCGCAACCTTTGTAAGCTTGAGCTCCCGAATGTCACGGGATACGGTCGCCTGTGTGACCTGATAGCCCTCCCGCCTGAGATAATCGGACAACTCCTCCTGAGTCTCAATGTCATACTGCTTGATCAGTTCGAGTATTTTTGTATGTCTGGTTGCTTTCATTGTCTCTCCTCAATAATATCATTGTCATGATTTCCCTCAATGATAAGACTGCATTTTTTTACGCAGGATCTCTAAAAAGCTCAGCTTTCCAAGCTTTAAAATCCTGCAATCTTCCTTTGCCTGGCAGATCACGATCCGGTCTCCGACATCCAGCTCTGCATAGTGGTCGCCGTCAAAGCTCACCACGACCTGTTCATCCGCCTCGCAGCGTCTCGCACCGATCTCTACAACGACCTCATCCTCCGCCCCGATCACAATGCTCTTGGAGTTCAATGTATGTGAATTGATCGGTGTGATGAGGATCATCCGCGCCTTCGGATCTACGATCGGCCCACCCGCCGACAGATTGTATCCGGTTGATCCGGTCGGTGTCGATACGATGACTCCGTCACCATCAAAGGTATTGAGATACTGCCCGTTGACATAGACCACCAGATTGACGAGCTGCAATGCCCCGCTGCGGTGAATGACAATATCGTTGAGCGCCGCCTGCTGCGGCAGCTCCTTCCCACCCTGCACAGGGGTTCCGCACAGCCGCATACGCGCCTCCAGCACAAACTGGTCATCCATGATCTGGTCGATCGCCCCGTACACGGTCGCCTCCTCCAGCTCACACAGATATCCGAGTGTGCCGAGATTGACACCGATCAGCGGCACGTTTCGCGATGCCGTATCCCGCGCCGCGCGGATCAGCGTTCCGTCACCGCCGACGACAAAAATGAGATCCAGCTGCTCCGGAAGCTGTTCCGGTCTGACATAGCCATCCGGCTGCTCCTCCCCGCGACTCACAAGGTATCCGCAGCTGCCGCCCTTTGTCTCGATATAGTCCTGAATGCTTTTTGTGAGCCTCAGACCCTGATCCTTATATGAATTTGTGATAATGAAAAAATTCTTCATCGCATTCCTCATTCGTTCCCGTTCTTTGCCGTATCTGGCTGTGCCAGCGTCCCGTGTGCAGCCGCCACGACCTGCTCCGGTGCCACCTGCTCCCCACATGCCGCCTGCTGGTCATTTCTCAGATGTACGAGATACTCGATATTGCCCTCCGGCCCCTTGATCGGTGAAAATGACAGATGCAGCACCGAAAATCCAAGCTCCCGTGCAAATGCCAGCACCTTTTCGATCACCTCCAGATGGACAGAGCGGTCACGCACGACACCCTTTTTCCCGACCTTTTCCCTGCCTGCCTCAAACTGCGGCTTGATCAGGCATACCATCTCTGCATGTTCCTTTAACAGCGCCTTTGCGGGTCCTAGTACTTTTGTGAGCGAGATAAACGATACATCCACCGACGCAAAATCCAACGGCTCACCGATGTCCTCCGGTGTCACATAGCGGATATTGGTCTTTTCCATGCATACAACGCGCGCGTCCTGACGCAGCTTCCATGCAAACTGACCGTATCCGACATCCACCGCATACACTCTGGCAGCTCCATTCTGGAGCATACAGTCGGTAAAGCCGCCGGTCGAAGCACCGATATCCATACACACCATGCCATCAAGCGACAGTGCAAATTCTTTCATCGCTTTCTCGAGCTTTAATCCACCACGACTCACATAGGCCAGTGTATTGCCGCGCACCTCGATCGGCACCTCCGTATCAAATCCGGCTCCCGCCTTGTCCTCCTTCTGTCCGTTGACATATACGTTTCCTTCCATGATCATCGCTTTTGCCTTTTCCCTGGAAGGAGCCAGCCCACGCTGCACGAGCAGCACATCTAATCGTTCTTTCAATCTTAATCAGTCTCCCAAATCTTACTTCATTCCAATATATTCTACGAGAATCCGCTTTACGATCGATTCCGCATCCAGGCCGACCTCACGGTACAGCTGCTCCACATTGCCCTGCTCCACGAACTGATCCGGTATCGCGATCTGTAACACACGGATCGGCTGTCCGGTATCGGTCAGAAACTGTGTCACCTGCTGACCAAAACCGCCGGTAATGACATTTTCCTCGAGTGTGACGAGCAGCTTGTGATCTGCCGACAGCGATAATAACAGCTGCTCGTCGAGCGGCTTTGCAAAGCGCGCATTGATGAGCGAGCACTGGTAATGTCTGTCCTTCAGTTGTTCCCTGACCTCGCGTGCGACCGGTATCATACTGCCGTAGGCGAGCAGCGCGATCTCTGTCTCATCGTACAGGATCTCGCTCTTACCAAGCCGGATCGGTGCGCGGAATTCCTTCCACTCGTCATACGCAGCTCCCCTCGGATAACGCAGCGCGATCGGCCCGTCGTATGCAAATGCAAAATGCAGCATATCCGCCAGCTCCCATTTATTTTTCGGTGCCATGAGCACGATATTCGGTATCGTCATCAGATAGGAAATATCAAAAATACCCTGATGTGTCTCTCCGTCGCTGCCGACAATACCGGCACGGTCGATCGCAAAGATCACATGCTGGTTTTGCAGACACACATCATGCAGAATCTGGTCGTAGGCGCGCTGTAAAAAGGACGAATACACCGCAAATACCGGTACGAGCCCCTTCATCGCCAGTCCCGCCGCAAACGTGACCGCATGCTCCTCCGCAATGCCAACATCAAAAAAGCGCTCCGGAAACTGATTGTGAAACCGTTTCAGTCCGGTTCCTGTCTCCATCGCCGCCGTGATCGCCACGATCCGGTCATTGTCCCTTGCAGACAGATTCATGACAGAGGCAAACACATCGGTATAATCTGCCTTTTCCTTTTTCTTTTTGAGCAGCCCGGTCTCGATATCGAATGCCCCCGTTCCGTGAAATCTTGCCGGATGGCGTTCTGCAGGTGCATAACCCATGCCCTTTTTTGTGATAACATGCACGATCACCGGACCGTTCACACGCGCCGCTTTTGCAAACGTGCGCACGAGCAGCGGTATATCATGTCCGTCCACCGGACCGAGGTAGGTCAGCCCCATATTCTCAAAGAGCATCCCCGGTATAAAAAGCTGCTTGATACTGCTTTTCGTTCTGCGGATACGGCTGACCATCCGGTCACCGTACACCGGTATTTTCTGCAGCGAATCCAGCACCTCGTTTTTGAGCTCCTGATATCCGTCCGCAGTCCGTATGCTGTCGAGATACCGGGACAGACCTCCCACATTGTGCGAGATCGACATCTCGTTATCGTTGAGCACAATGATAAAATTCGTCTCAAGCTTTGCGGCATTGTTCATCGCCTCGAATGCCATACCGCCGGTGAGCGCGCCGTCCCCAATCACCGATACGACCTTATAACCCTCGCCGTTTAAGTCCCGCGCGACCGCAAGACCAAGTCCCGCCGAGATGGAGGTCGAGCTGTGTCCGGTGTCGAACGTATCCGCCGGACTCTCCTTCCGCTTCGGGAAACCGCTCATACCGCCAAACTCGCGCAGCGTATCAAAGCCCTCCCGTCTGCCTGTGAGCAGCTTATGCGTATAGCTCTGATGTCCGACATCCCAGATAATCGCATCCCGCTCGACATCAAACGCGAGATGCAGTGCCATCGTCAGCTCCACAACACCGAGATTGGACGCCAGATGTCCGCCGTGGACACTTACCCGGTCGATTAAAAACTCCCGGATCTCCGCTGCCAGCTCGTCATAATCCTTCGGGTGTACCTTTTTAATATCATTCGTATGTCTGATATGATCTAACAGACAGCCGGGATGTATATCCATACCGACATCCTCCCATGATCGTTCTTTAATGATTTCGTACCGTCAGCATCTGCACCAATGTCTCTAAAAATACCGTATCGCCCGGCATCTGCCGAAGAATGTCTGCTGCTTCTCCGGAAAGGCGTTTCACCTCACGCACCGATGCATCCATTCCGCGCAGTGTGACATACGTCGTTTTCTCGTTTCTGGCATCACTGCCGATCGGCTTGCCCAATACTTCCTGTGTACTCGTAATATCCAGAATATCATCCTGAATCTGGAATGCGATACCGACCGCACG
This sequence comes from uncultured bacterium, assembly GCA_937893485.1. GTDB lineage: Bacteria > Bacillota > Clostridia > Lachnospirales > Lachnospiraceae > W0P33-017. Next base: position 16,384 of record CALBJL010000192.1, read on the forward strand.
TGCGACCTGCTCCATCTGTGTGATCCGCGTGTCATCCGCCCCGGCTAAAATCGCACCGATCATCAGTGATGCCTCGATCAGTGCCGCCGTCTTTAACGTATGGATCTGTAGGATCTTTTCTAACGTCATGCCGGGCTGTCCTTCCGATTCGACATCAATCACCTGTCCGCCAAGCATACCGTAAACTCCGGCTTTGTTCGCCAATACCTGCATTGCCCGAGCCACGCGCGTTCCGTCTGTGGGATCTTTCACCTGATCAAACGCCTTTGCCGCTGTCTCAAACGCATACGTGAGCAGTCCGTCGCCTGCCAGTATTCCCATCGCCTCGCCGTATTTAGCGTGTGTCGTGAGCTTGCCTCTGCGGTATCTGTCATTATCCATCGCCGGCAGGTCGTCATGCACGAGCGAATAGGTATGTATCATTTCGATCGCCGCCGCAAACGGCTCTGCAAGCGTGCCCTCACCGCCGGACAGCCGGTAGCTCTCCAACAGGAGCACCGGGCGCAGACGCTTTCCGCCTGCCAGCACACTGTATTCCATTGCCTCCAGAACCGTCCGCTGCATCCCATCCACGGGCGGCAGATATGCCGAAATCACCTGCTCTGCCTCCGTCACGCGCTGCTGTAACTGCTGTTCGATATGCTCACTGCTCATTGATCTAAGCCTCCGATCTTAATTGTCCGATTCACCCTCCGGTGTCTGCGCCACATCATCAAACGGCGCAAGACTGCCGTCCTCGTTCATCACGAGCATTTTCTTCTCCACCTGATCGATCCGCCCGTTACACGCACGGATGATCTGCATTCCCTGCTCATATGCCGCAAATGCATCCTCCAACGCGATCTGCGGTTGCTCCAATTTTGCTGCAATCTCCTCTGCCTGTGCAAATAATTCTTCCAGACTCACTTCCTGCATTGTTTTTCCTCCACGCGGGTCTTTACATCTCCGTCCAGCATGTGCAGCGTCAGCCGCATACCGGTCTCTATCCGTTCAAAATCATTCACTACATTTCCATCCTCGTCTGTCACGAGCGAATACCCTGCCGACAGCTTGCGCAGCGGCGAGCCGGACTCCATGCGCTGTGCCAGCAGCTGCATCCGGTGTCTCGCATCGCGTAACAACTGCTCCATCCGCTGGGTCATGCGTTCCTCCAGATCGGTAATATACTGCCGCCTCATATTGAGCTGGTTCTGAGGACTGGCGTATTTGATCCGGAGCGTCAGCGCCTGCACACGGCTGCGCAGCGATGCCAGCTGTTGCTGCATCTGCCGCTCCATGCGAAACTGCATCTCATCGATATATGCCTGCGCCGTATCGAGCTTCCACACCGCCAGTTCCGCCGCCGCAGAAGGGGTCGGTGCCCGCAGGTCTGCCACATAGTCGATCAATGTCGTATCTGTCTCATGTCCGACTGCTGAGATCACCGGGATCGGACAGTCAAACACCGCACGCGCGAGTGCCTCCTCGTTAAACGCCCACAGATCCTCGATCGAACCGCCGCCGCGCCCCACAATCATCACATCCACGCCAAGCTGCTCCATCGCATGAATACCGTTGATCACACTGGCAGCTGCGCCGTCTCCCTGTACCAGTGCCGGATACAAAATGAGCTGTACGGTCGGATTCCTCCGATGTGCAATCGTCTGGATATCACGGATCGCAGCCCCGGTCGGTGCCGTGACAATGCCGATCGTGCGCGGATACGCCGGAATCGGTTGTTTATACTCCTGCGCAAACATCCCCATCTCCGCGAGCTCACGCTTGAGCTGTTCGAGCCGCACATACCGCTCACCCACGCCATCGAGCGTGATCTGCTTTGCATAGAGCTGATATTTGCCATCCCGCTCATACACCTGCACAGAACCGCTCACGATGACATTGTCGCCCTCTTTCATGCGGAAGGTGAGTCCGCGCCGGTTGCCCGCAAACATCACACATGCGATCGCTCCCACCGCATCCTTGAGCGTAAAATAAATATGTCCCGATGCGTGATATTTACAGTTTGACACCTCGCCCCGCACCAGAATACGCTCCAGCAGAAAATCCTGTGCAAACATATTTTTGATATATTGATTTACCTGTCCGACGGAATATATATTTTGTTTCATAACATCCCTTGCTGCCCGTCCGTTCGGCGCCGCCTATACGATACGCGCCAGCACACCGTTGACAAACGATGCGGAATTGTCTTCCCCATACGCCTTTGCCAGCTCAACCGCCTCATTGATCGCCACTCCGGTCGGTACATCTTCCTCATATTTGATCTCATAGACTGCCACACGGATCAAGGTGAGCTCCACCTTCGCCATACGGCTTGTCTTCCAGTTCGTCGCACTTGAATTGATGATCTCATCGATCTCTGCCAAATGTGCCAGAATATCCTCTACCTTGTGCTCGATATAAGCGCGGTCCTTATCGTCCGCAGTATCCAGCTCGTCCATAAACAGCCGTAACTGCTCCGGAATCTCCTCCTCGTTATGGAATTCCACGCGAAATACCATCTTAAAAATCAATTCCCTGATTTCTCGTCTTGTCATAATGCTCTCCCTTT
>CALBJL010000193.1 GCA_937893485.1 uncultured bacterium
AACTGCCACTGGCAGTTCGCCACGGATGCATGGCAACATCGAGCCAAGGCTGAAGGGACAGCGAGACACCGCCGGGCAACCGGAGCAGTTTGATCAGAATACTACTGCGCCCACAGCCAGGTAGCCTCGATAATATAAATAGTTTCGCAAACACCTAAAATACACAAAACATAAAGGAGAAAACAATTATGGCACAATTATGGGGCGGACGCTTCACAAAAGAGACAGATCAGCTGGTATATAATTTTAACGCATCGATCGGTTTCGACCAGAAATTTTATAAACAGGACATTGAGGGCAGTATCGCGCACGTGATCATGCTCGGCAGACAGGGCATTCTCACAAAGGAGGAGTCCGATCAGATCGTAGACTGCCTGTGTCAGATAAAGGCAGATGTAGAAAATGGTACATTGGAGATCAGCGACAAGTATGAGGACATCCACAGCTTTGTGGAGGCGACGCTGATTGACCGTCTCGGCGATGTCGGCAAAAAGCTCCATACCGGACGCAGCCGTAACGATCAGGTTGCGCTCGATATGCGTCTGTATACCAGATTGCAGGTATTGGAGACCGATGACCTGTTAAAAGAGTTATTAGAGACGATTTTAAAGCTGATGGAGGAGCATATTGATACGATCATGCCGGGCTTTACGCATTTGCAGAAAGCACAGCCGATCACCTTGTCCCATCACATGGGTGCTTATTTTGAGATGTTCAAGCGTGACCGTCAGCGGTTACATGACATTTTTGTGCGCATGAACTATTGTCCGCTCGGCTCCGGCGCACTCGCAGGCACGACCTATCCGTTAGACCGCGACCTGACCGCAGAGCTGATGGGCTTTTACGGGCCGACGTTAAACAGCATGGACGGCGTATCCGACCGTGATTATCTGATCGAGTATCTGTCCGCGTGTGCAACGATCATGATGCACCTGTCACGTTTTTGTGAGGAAGTCATTATCTGGAATTCCAACGAGTATCAGTTCGTCGAGATCGACGACGCATACAGCACCGGCAGCTCGATCATGCCGCAGAAGAAAAACCCGGATATCGCAGAGCTTGTGCGTGGAAAGACCGGCCGTGTGTACGGTGCACTCATGAGCCTGCTCACGACGATGAAGGGCATTCCGCTTGCATATAATAAGGATATGCAGGAGGACAAGGAGCTCTCCTTTGACGCGATGGATACGGTCAAGGGCTGTATCGCATTATTCAATGGTATGCTTGCAACGATGAAGTTCAACAAGGAGCGCATGTACGCATCCGCAAACGGAGGATTTACGAATGCGACGGATGCCGCAGATTATCTCGTGAACCACGGTGTACCGTTCCGCGATGCGCACGGCATTATCGGCAGACTGGTGTTATACTGCATCGACCAGAACAAGGCGATTGACCAGTTATCACTCGATGAACTCAAGGCGATCTGCCCGGTATTTGAGCAGGATATCTATGATGCGATCTCGATGGAGACATGCGTCAGCAAGCGTCTGACGATCGGAGCGCCCGGTCAGGAGGCGATGAAGAAGGTCATAGAGCTTGAGAGGGAATATCTCGCCGAAGACTGGACGATCGATGAGGACTGTAAAATTAGATAAATTTTGGGTTGATTTTTTGTGCAAGTTGTATTAGTATATACAAGAAACACAGATGTCCGTGATAGGCGGACAAAATTAAGAAGAAAAAATCTGCGGCGGACGACAGAGGACAGGATGCGCAGCCACAGATCAAAAGGAGATTAGCGAGCGATGAGTGAGAAATTAAAAGTAGGTATTTTAGGCGGAACCGGAATGGTCGGACAGCGATTCATTTCTATCTTGGAGAATCATCCGTGGTTTGAGGTGACTACGATCGCAGCCAGCCCGCGCAGCGCAGGACAGACCTATGAGCAGGCAGTCGGTGGACGTTGGAAAATGACAACACCGATGCCGGAAGCAGTGAAAAATATTGTTGTAAAAAATGTCAACGAGGTAGAGGCAGTCGCTTCGGAGGTTGACTTCGTATTCAGTGCGGTAGATATGACAAAGGATGAGATCAAGGCGATCGAGGAAGCATATGCAAAGACGGAGACTCCGGTCGTATCGAACAACAGCGCACACCGCTGGACACCGGATGTACCGATGGTTATTCCGGAGATCAACGCAGATCATTTTGCAGTGATCGAGTCACAGAAGAAGCGTCTTGGCACAAAGCGCGGATTCATCGCAGTAAAGCCGAACTGCTCCATCCAGAGCTACACACCGGCGCTGACCGCATGGAAAGAGTTCGAGCCGTATGAGGTCGTAGCTACGACTTATCAGGCGATCTCCGGCGCAGGAAAGACCTTTAAGGACTGGCCTGAGATGGAGGGAAACATTATCCCGTATATCGGCGGCGAGGAAGAAAAGAGTGAGAAAGAGCCTTTACGTGTATGGGGCGAGGTGAAGGACGGCGAGATCGTACCCGCGACCACACCGGTCATCACCTGCCAGTGTATCCGTGTGCCGGTACTCAACGGACACACCGCAGCCGTATTTGTAAAGTTCAAAAAGAAACCGACCAAAGAGCAGCTCATCGCAAAGCTGCGTGAGTTCTCCGGCGTTCCGCAGGAGCTCGGTCTGCCGAGTGCACCGAAGCACTTCATCCAGTATCTCGAGGAGGATAACCGCCCGCAGGTAACACTGGATGTCGATTACGAAAACGGTATGGGTGTCAGCATCGGACGTCTGAGAGAGGACACGGTTTATGACTGGAAGTTTGTCGGACTGTCACACAATACACTCCGTGGAGCAGCAGGTGGAGCAGTACTGTGTGCAGAGACATTAAAGGCACAGGGATTTATCACGAAAAAATAAAAAAGATGTGATTTCACAGGGGTGTGGTCTGGTGACTGCACCTCCGTTTTTATTTGATAAGAAGTTCCTGTCAAATAAAAACTCCTGATCATACAAAAAATGTCTAACTTTTGTCCGCATTATTATGTATAATAAGAAGTATAACTTCGGACCATGAGCCGAGAGCATTGAAAATTGTCAGACAGTCAAGCAAAAGGAGAATGCACATATGCCCGAAAAAATGAAAACACCGACAAATGTATCATCGGGGAAAAGAGCACAGTTGGATTTTATCAAAGAACTTGGTGAGACAGGAGATGAGATCGAAAGAATCCGCAAGATCAGAGCGAGGCGATCGAGGAAGCTGATAAAAGATGATGGTCATCTGGAGAGTGGTGAGGAGCTTGAAGAGAGAATCGTCCGTGAAAGCATAGGCGAATTGTTAAGCAACTATGCGGATAAAGCAAGAAAGGACGGCAACAAGGTACGTGTATCAGGGGCATTGTTCAAGTTCAATCACAGTCAGATCGGAAGATTCGGACAAAAGACGATCTCAAAAAAGAAGGAAGCCGGGACAATATTCGCGTCATTGGACAAAGAAGATCAGAAGACGCCCTATTTTGATCCGTTTCAATCACTTGCAGGAACGGATGCGATTAACCGTGCCCAAAAGAGTAATAATGAGCAATTACTGCAGGATCTGATACAGAGAGTCAATACCAATGAACAACTCATATCTGAGAGTGATTTTGAAAAAAAATATCTGACAGACGAAGGAAAAAAGGCGGCATTGCTGGGCTGGATGAAAAACAAATATGGGAACAAAGAGTATGAGACCGTTAACCTGACGGAAGTGGCGCAGGAGGAACAGCCGTTGTCTGATGAAGCAGAGGATCAGATCGCACCGGGAGAACTGCAGCAGGACGATGGACACGTTAAAACAGAAAGCGAGAAAAAATATGAAGAATCAATTAAAAAACTTGCACAGGCGTTTGGTCTGCAATATGACAGTGCAAAGGGATTTACCCCGGACTATCCGGTGATGGATGGGATGGAAAGTCCGAATGAATTTGAGGCAGTTGTCGCAGTAGAACCGCCTACGGATGTCTATGTGGATTATAACAAGCTGCTCACTGAGAAGAAGCCGTTTTTATTCTCGGGATGGAGAAAAAAGCCGGATTATGTGAAGATCCTCGATACAGTCATGAAAAAATCGGCTGCTTATGATGAGATCGTGAGTAAAGGTGAGGCAGATGCAGCTGCGTTAAATGTGAAATATAATCCGGATCTGGATCCG
>CALBJL010000194.1 GCA_937893485.1 uncultured bacterium
CTGCGCCGCAAAAATAAGATCAAAGAGGAGATCGAGCGTTACAGCATCATACGTGCCGTGACTGCCGTGGAGCGTGCAGATGTGGTGCTGCTCATGATCGACGGCACGGAGGGCGTGACCGAGCAGGATGCCAAGATCGCGGGTATCGCACATGAGCGCGGCAAAGGCATCATTATCATGGTCAACAAGTGGGATGCGGTCGAGAAGGATGATAAGACGATTTACCGGCAGACTGAGAAGATCCGGCAGATTTTGAGCTTTTTGTCCTATGCGGAGATCATGTTCATATCGGCAAAGACCGGACAGCGTGTGCAGAACGTCTATGAAATGATCGACATGGTCATTGAGAATAACTCGATGCGTATTGCGACCGGTGTGTTGAATGAGATCGTGGCAGAGGCAGTTGCGATGCAGCAGCCGCCGACAGATAAAGGAAAGCGGCTCAAGATCTACTATGTGACACAGGTGTCCGTGAAGCCGCCGACATTTGTCATTTTTGTCAATGACAAGGAGTTGGCACATTTTTCCTATGTGCGTTATCTGGAAAACCGTATCAGGGATGCGTTCGGTTTCCGTGGTACATCCTTAAAATTCATTGTCCGTGAGCGGAAGGAGGAGTAATCTGCTATGTTACCTCGTTTGATATCGATACTGATCGGATATGCCTGCGGGCATTTTCTCACCGGATTTTTTTATGGAAAGACACAGCATGTCGATCTGCGCAAGGTCGGCAGCGGGAATGTAGGTACGACAAACACCTACCGCAATCTCGGCTACAAGGCAGGCATCCTCACGCTGTTTGGAGATGTGTTTAAGGTTGTCCTGTCGGTGCTGATTGTGAGGGCGCTCTATTATAGCGATGCATCGATAAATGTAAAGGTGCTCGAATACTATGCGGCACTCGGCACGATTCTCGGACATAATTTTCCGATTTTTATGAAGTTCAAAGGCGGAAAAGGCATCGCATGTACGGGTGGTCTCATGGTTGCGGTCTGCCCGATCTGTGTGCCGATCTGCCTTGCGATCTTTGTCGTGACGGTAGCGATCACAAAGTACGTTTCCCTCGGGTCGATTCTCGTGTGCATCAGCTTTTTTATCCAGATGCTCGTCTATGGACAACTGGGCTGGCTGGGGCTTAGCGGCGCGGATCTGATCGAGGTGTACATACTGGCGGCGATCGTGATGGTGCTCGGCATCGTGCGGCACCGTGCGAATATCGGACGGCTGATGGACGGAACCGAGAGCAGGTTTTCGTTAAAGCAGAACAAGTGACAGGTGACTGCGGAATGCAGACGGCAGAACCGGTGCAGAGAGTGGTTTTGCAATGACCGGATGAAAAGAGATTTAGAAGGGAATACACAGGACATGAGACAGGAAACGATAAAGATCGTCTACCATACGGATGCGATCGACAAACTCACTTATATTGACGGCAAATCCGACTGGATCGACCTGCGCGCCGCAGAGGATGTGGAATTTCATGCGGGCGAGTTCAAGCTCGTAAATTTGGGCGTATCGATGGAGCTGCCGCAGGGCTATGAGGCACATGTCGTGCCGCGCAGCTCGACATTTAAAAATTACGGTCTGATCCAGACAAATTCCTGCGGGATCATCGATCAGACCTATTGCGGGCAGAATGATATCTGGCGCTGGCCGGCATATGCGACGAGAGATACCATCGTCCATGTCAACGACCGCATTTGTCAGTTCCGTATCGTGGAAAATCAGCCGCAGATCCGTTTTGATGAGGTAGATCAGCTCGAGGGAGCTGACCGCGGCGGTTTCGGCTCGACCGGAAAAAATTAGTCGAAAGGAATGCACGGTTCACTATGGTTAAATGACGTCTCCTGTGCGGCATCAACTGGCGCAAGGGGACGTTTCGTCAGTGTGGGGACGAAGGCTGTGAACAGATGGAAAAATATCATTGGTGGAGGTTAGATAAATGAAAATCAGAAGGGCAAAACAATCAGACTTAGACGGAATCAACTGTCTGTTGTATCAGGTAGCGGGTGTACATCACAACGGACGCCCCGATCTATTTAAGGGAAATGCCAAAAAGTACAATGACGACCAGCTGCTCGCCATCATCATGGATGATGAGCGTCCGGTCTTTGTCGGCGTGGATGAGCGCGACAAGGTGATGGGCTACGCGTTCTGCATGTTCCAGCAGCACAAGCACGACGAGGTCATGACACCGATCCGCACACTCTATATCGACGATCTGTGTGTGGATGAGAACATCCGCGGACAGCATATCGGCAGCAAGATCTATGATCATGTGCTCGACTTTGCAAGGGACAGCGGCTGCTACAATGTGACGCTCAATGTGTGGGAGTGCAACCCCTCTGCACGCAGGTTTTACGATGCGATGGGACTCGTGCCGTACAAGACCTGTATGGAGAAACTGCTGTAAGATCCGGTAAAAAATCACCGGAAAAACAATGAAAATAGAATGATTTTCACAACATCATCGTACAATATTCACCAAGTTGCGTTTTTTGAAAAAACCCTTTGACAAGTGGCGGTAAGTATTGTACGATGGTTTTAACAGAGAAACCGAAACGTTTCGGTTTTGAAAAATGGAATTAGAAAAACCGTGAATCATCACGAAAATCATGAACCAGCAGGAACAACACGGGAAACACAAACCTATGAGGAGGAAAAAGAGATGCCTTTAGTTACTTCAAAACAGATGTTACTGGATGCCCAGAAGGGCGGATATGCAATCGGAGCATTCAATGCCGAGAACATGGAGATGGTGAAAGCGATCATAAAGGCTGCCGAGGAATTAAAGGCACCGGTCATGATCCAGACGACACCCTCAACCGTCAAGTATGCGAGCCTTGAGATGTTTGTCGCAATGGTGGCAGCGGAGACGAAGAATGCCAGCGTGCCCGTATGTCTGCACCTAGATCACGGCAGCAGCTTTGAGCTGGCGGTACAGGCAGTCAAAGAGGGATATACCTCCGTGATGATCGATGGATCAAAGCTCCCGTTTGAAGAAAATATCGATGTGAGTGCGAGAGTCGTATCCGTGGCACATCCGAACAATATTCCGGTAGAGGCAGAGCTCGGAAAGGTCGGCGGAAAAGAGGATGACCATGAGGCGGTCGCAGATACGAACACCGATCCGATGGAGGCAAAGGAGTTCGTGGAAAAGACCGGCATCGATTCACTTGCAGTAGCGATCGGAACCGCACACGGCTTCTATGTAGGTACTCCGGTACTCGACAAGGAGCGTCTCTCAGAGATCCGCGAGGTTGTAGATGTTCCGCTCGTGCTTCACGGAGCCAGCGGACTGTCCGATGAGGACGTCATGGACTGTGTAAAACGCGGTATCTGCAAGGTAAACTTTGCGACAGAGCTGCGTGTGGCATATACTGATGCAGGCAAGGCATTATATAAAGAAAAGCCCGATACCTTTGACCCGAAGAAATTCGGTGAAGTAGGGATGGCAGCAGTGACAGAGCTTGTGAAAAACCGCATGAGAGTCTGCGGCTGTGACGGCAAAGCAATCTGATGGCTGCGACGATCAAGGACATTGCGAATCGGACGGGGCTTGGGCTTGCGACGATTTCTTCTTACTTAAACGGAGGCAATGTCCGTGAGAAAAACCGTGAGAAGATCGAGGAAGCGATCCGTGAGCTCAACTTTGAGGTGAACGAGGTCGCACGCGGGTTAAAGACAAACCGCACCCATACGATCGGGGTCGTGATTCCCGAGCTGAACAATATTTTCTGTACGCAGATCATTACCGGTATGGAGGATATTCTGAGAAAACACGGATATGCGACGATCGTATGCGATTGCAGAACCGATAAGACGTTAGAGCGCGAGGCAGTCGAATTTTTGTACCGCAAGCGCGTCGACGGAATCATCAATATGCCGGTCGATTCGACCGGAGGACATTTACAGCAGTTTGCATCGGCGAAAAAGCCGATCATCATCATAGACCGGAAGCTGCCGCAGTTAGCGTGTGACAGTATTCTGGTCGATAACCGGGATGCGGCAAAAAAGGCGGTCGATATTCTGATCGAACACGGACACCGGCAGATCGGCATGATCACGGGACCGGAGGATATCTACACCGCAAGAGAGCGCTATCAGGGCTATGAGCTGGCGCTGGAGAGCGTAGGGATTGCACTCGATCCAGAGCTGGTCGTACACAGTGATTATACGATCCGCGGCGGCGTGGCAGGCATGGAGCATCTGCTGGATACGTATCCGGAGGTCACGGCGGTATTTGCCGCCAACTACGAAATGACGATGGGTACGATGATCGCGCTGAATGAGCGCGGTATCAGTATACCGGATCAGATCTCGGTGATCGGATTTGACAACCGCGAATTTGCAAGGGCATTACATCCGACGCTGACGATCATCACGCAGCCGACGGAGGCGATCGCAAAGCAGGCGGCAGACACGATGCTGAGGCGGCTCGAGCAGCCGGAGACAGATCCGCGGGAGGCACCGACGGAGCTGTATTTACAGACGGAGGTCATGCTTGGAAAGTCTGTCCGGCGCTTGGAAAACGGGTAATTGACTGTTCAGACGGCAAAAACAGCTAAGAAAACAGTTCAACGAGAGTTCATGTCAGGAGAAAAACATGGGAACATATTTATTGGGAATCGATATCGGTACGAGTGCCTGTAAAGTAGCTGTATTTGAAAAGAGCGGAGCTGTGGTGGCACAGTCCAACCAGCCGTATCAGCTCTACTACCCGCATCCGGGCTGGGTCGAGCAGGATGCGGACGAATGGTGGCATGCGATCTGTGACGGCATCAAGGATGTACTGACAAAGAGCGGCATCGCACCGGCGGACATTGCAGGTATCGGAATCGACGGACAGAGCTGGTCTGCGATCCCGGTAGACAAGGACGGAAATGCGCTGGCACGCACACCGATCTGGATGGATACCCGTGCGCGGGACATCTGTGACAGGGTAAAGAAAAAGGTCGGCTTTGAGCGGATCTTTTCGGTGGCAGGCAATGATTTCCTGCCGAGCTACACGACGCCGAAGATGCTCTGGTTTAAGGAAGAAGCGCCGGATATTTATAAAAAGACAGACAAATTCATGCAGAGCAACAGCTATATCGCATTCCGGCTCACCGGCGCGATGAGCATGGATCTCTCGCAGGGTTACGGTGTCCATTTCTTCAAGATGGAGGACTGTACGATCGACACGGGTCTGGCAAAAGAGCTGGGGCTGTCCGCAGACCAGATACCGGAGCTGTACGAATGCCATGATGTGGTCGGAAAGGTGACGGCTGAGGCTGCAGCGCTGACCGGACTCGCAGAGGGTACACCGGTCGTGGCAGGCGGACTCGATGCCGCATGCGGCACGCTCGGCGCAGGTGTGTATCTGCCCGGACAGACGCAGGAGCAGGGCGGTCAGGCAGGCGGCATGAGTATCTGTGTCGATCATGCACTGTCGCATCCAAAGCTGATCTTAAGTCCGCATGTCGTACCAGGGATGTGGCTGCTGCAGGGCGGCACGGTCGGAGGCGGCGGAACGCTGCGCTGGTTCAGACAGGAGTTTGGCGCAGACCGCTCGTTTGATGAACTGACCGCACTTGCAGAACCGGTTGCACCGGGCAGTGATGGCGTGATCTTCCTTCCGTATATGGCAGGCGAGCGTTCACCGATCTGGAATCCGGATGCAAAGGGTGTCTACTACGGACTCGGCTTTGACAAGACCAAAGGTCATATGGTACGTGCGACACTGGAGGGAGTGGCATATTCACTCGAGCACAACCTGCGTGTGGCTGCTGAGGCAGGCGCAGAGGTTGGTGAGCTGATTGCGATGGGCGGTGCGAGCAATAGCCATCTGTGGACGCAGATCAAGGCGGATGTGACCGGAAAGACGATTAAGGTACCGACATCTGATACAGCGACAACGCTTGGAGCCGCCATTCTGGCAGGCGTCGGAGTCGGGGTTTATGAAGGCTTTGAGGAAGCGATTAACGAGACGATTGTGATCACCCGCGTACAGGAGCCGGATATGGAGGCGCATGAGCAGTACAAAAAGTACATGCAGATGTATCTGGATCTGTCGGAGGCGCTGACACCGGTTTTTAACAAAAAATACTGAGCAGAAGCTATCAAATACATATAGAAAGAAGGATACATACAATGAAAATGAAAGCAGGCGTTGTACATGGCGTAAAGGACATCCGTTATGAGGATATTGAAAAGCCCACACCGGCAGCCGGACAGGTACTCATCAAGGTCAAATATACCGGTATCTGTGGCTCAGATCTGCCGCGTGTCAATGAGGGAACAACACACTTTACACCGATCGTGCTCGGACATGAGTTTTCCGGTACGGTAGAGGAGGTCGGAGAGGGTGTCACCAGCGTAAAGCCGGGTGACCGCGTCGCAGGTATTCCGCTCGTTCCCTGTATGAAATGCGAGGACTGCCAGAAGGGCAATTACTCCCTGTGCAAGCACTATGATTTTATCGGTTCGCATTCATTTGGCAGCTATGCCGAGTATGTATGCGTGCCGGAATCCAATGCAGTGAAATTTGACGATTCCGTCAGCTTTGAAAAAGGCGCATTTTTTGAGCCTGCAACCGTTGCGCTGCACGGTCTCGAACGCACCGATTACAAGGGCGGCAGAACCGTAGCGATCCTCGGCGGCGGTACGGTCGGCATGATGACGATGCAGTGGGCAAAGATTTTCGGTGCAAAAAAGGTCGTTGTATTCGATATCGTAGACGAGCGCTTAGAGCTCGGCATGCGACTCGGAGCGACCGCAGGCATCAATACATTAAAAGAGAATTTCATGGATGAGGCAATGGCGATGACTGACGGCAGAGGCTTTGACTATGTATTTGAGACTGCCGGAAACGTCATCACGATGAAGATGGCATTCAAGCTTGCAGCCAACAAAGCAGAAGTATGCTTTATCGGTACGCCGACCAAGGAGTTATCGTTCAGTGTCAGCGAGTGGGAGCAGATGAACCGCAAGGAGTTCAAGCTGACCGGTTCATGGATGAGCTATTCTGCACCGTTCCCCGGACATGAGTGGGAGCTGGTTGCACACTATTTCGGCACCGGAGAACTCAAATTCGATGACTCGTTCATTTTTGAGAAGATCGGTCTGAGCAAGATCGACACGGCATTTGAAAAATTCCTTGTCCCCGGAACCGTAAAGGGCAAGATCTTAATCGACAGTGAGGCGTAAAACATGATACTGACAGTGACACTCAATGCCGCGATCGACAAGCGGTATGTCGTAGAAAATTATCAGGTCGGGGAAGTCAACCGTGTAAAGGAATGTGCCTATGTGGCAGGCGGCAAGGGGCTGAACGTGTCCAAGACCGCGACGATCGCAGGGGCGCAGGTGCTTGCGACCGGATTTGCCGGAGGGCATGCCGGTGCCTATATTATAGAGGCAGTCGAAAAACAGGGCGTGGCGACCGATTTTATACAGGTAAAGGGCGAGAGCCGCTCCTGCATCAATATCTATGATTCGGTGAACAAGACACAGACCGAGTTTTTAGAGCCGGGCGTGGTTGTGAGCGAGGAAGAACAGCGCGCGTTTTATCTCAAATTTGACCAGCTGCTCGCAAAATGCGATGTCGTGGCGATGTCCGGCAGCGTGCCAAAGGGCGTCGGAACCGATATGTACCCGAAGCTCGTCGAACTGGCAAAGGCGGCAGGCAAAAAGATCATTGTAGACACGAGCGGAGCGCTCTTAGAGGAAGTCGTAAAGGCAAAGCCGAATATGATCAAGCCGAATATTGACGAGATCCGGCTGCTCACCGGAAAACAGATTTTAGACCGTGGGGAGCTGATCGAGGCAGGCATCGAGCTGCAGAAAAGCGGTATCGAGCGCGTTGTGATCTCACTCGGCGCAGACGGTTCGCTCATGTTTGTGGAGGAAGGTGTCTATCAGGCGATCGTGCCGAAGATCGATGCCGTCAATACGGTTGGCTGCGGAGACTGCATGACAGCAGGCTTTGCGATCAGCTTTGAGCGGGGCATGTCCCCGGAGGAGGCGCTGCGTTTCGCATCAGCGACCTCGGCAGCAAGTGCTATGCGGGAGGAGACCGGATATTTTGTAAAAGAAGATATGGAGGCTCTTTTCGATCAAATAGAAATCAAAAAACTAAGATAAAAAGTAAAAAGGAGGATTTTACAATGACAGCAGTGAATCCGGCAGATGTGCCGAAGATCAAACTGGCGAATGGAAAAGAAGTGCCCTGCATGGGTATGGGTACGTTCGGATCTGACCGCTTCACACCCGATCAGGTGAGCAATGCAGTCTATGGTGCCATTAAAGCAGGCTACCGTATGTTTGACTGCGCTGCCTGCTACGGCAACGAGGATCAGATCGGAGAGGTGTTCAAGCGTGCATTCGCAGACGGTCTGTGCAAGAGAGAGGATCTCTACATCATGACAAAGGTGTGGAATGACATGCACGGACAGGGCGATGTGCTTATCGCACTCGCAAAGAGCTTAAAAGACTTACAGTTAGACTATGTGGACATGTATTTCGTTCACTGGCCGTTCCCGAACTATCATGCACCAGGATGTGATGTGGATTCCAGAAATCCGAACTCCAAGCCATTCTCTGTAGAGCGTTTTATGACGACATGGAGACAGATGGAGCGCCTCGTGGATATGGGTCTGGTGAAAGAGATCGGTATGTCCAACATGACGATTCCGAAGTTAGAGGCAGTGCTTCCGCTGTGCCGTATCAAGCCCGCCATGTGCGAGCTGGAGCTGCACCCTTGCTTCCAGCAGCAGGAGCTGTTCGACTATCTCGTAGCGCATGACATCCAGCCGGTAGGCTTTATGCCGCTCGGCTCTCCGCAGAGACCGGAGCGTGACATGATGCCCGAGGATATCGCAGATATGCAGACACCCGAGATGCAGGAGATCGCAAAGGCGCACGGCTGCCATCCCGCAGTCATTGCCTTAAAGTGGGCTGTTCAGCGCGGACAGATCCCGATTCCGTTCTCCGTGCATGAGATGGAGTACGAGAGCAATCTTAACAGCACCTGTGACGGTGATCCGCTGACCGACGAGGAAATGGCAAAGATCGCTACGTTAGAGAAAAACAACCGTCTGGTAAAAGGACAGGTATTCCTCTGGGAAGGTGCAAAGGACTGGCATGACCTCTGGGATGAGGATGGAGTGATCGTAGATTGCCCGGATGCAAAATAATCGTTAAAAAAGCATACTTATATGTGCAGCAAAACCGCAGATACCGTGTGTGTCTGCGGTTTTGTGCCGTCATGCGTCCGTAAAAATATTCTGTGGTTCAGCAGGGAATATCTTTGTGAATTGCAAGGTAGACATTTCGGGTAAAATCATTTATGATTTGATATAGAAAAACCAACTGATCGGAACGGACATCAGGGAAAAATTTACAGACATATAGGAGAAAAACATATGCAGGAAACAACATCGAGAATGCAAAATTTTGCAGAGGACAGTATTATTCTGAGGGAGGGCGAGCTGCGCAACGAAATGTACAAGATCGTCTCCGGAAAGGTAGCAGTCTATCTCAACTACGGAAAAGAAAATGAATATCTGCTCGGTATCCTTGGGGAGCAGCAGTGCTTTGGCGAGCTGGGTATTTTGTGCAGACAGCCAAGCATGTATACGGTCGTAGCGGTGTATGATACGCTCGTCATGCGCATCGGCATGGATGAGTTTGGCGAGTTTTTGCAGAACAATAACAAAAATGCCATAGACATCATCCGCACGCTGGCGTGGTCAATGTCAAATCTGAAAGGAAATCTGGATCTTGTGTTGGAGGAGCTTGCGAACAGCAAGACAGGAACACTTGATGTCGATGAGATCCGGGAAAAGATGCGTGAATATACGACATCGAGCATTCATGAGACAGGAATATTTGAACAAACGGTTTAAACCATGCAGGGGGCTTGCCAGTAGGCGGCTCCCTTAAATTTTGTAAAATGAAAATAAAAATGAACCTCTCACCACTTTACGTGCTCTTATATACAGGTGCACCAAAAAGAGGTAAAGAAGGAACAACAAACAATCAGGGAAAGGAGGATGTGCTTTGGAGACAGCGAAAGAGCTGGAGCTTGTACGGCGCATGAAAAAGGGCGAACGGGCAGCCTTTGACGAACTCTATGAACAGTATTACGATAAACTGTTTCGCACGGCGTGTATGATTACCGGAAACCGGGCAGATGGGGAAGATGTGACCCAGGAAACCTTTATCAAAGCGTATCTGAATTGCGGCAAGCTGAAAAAAGAAGAGCAATTCCGTTATTGGCTCTACAAGATTCTCAACCGCACGGCATGGCAGATCGCGAAAAAACATGCCAAGGAGCGTCCGGAGGAGCATATTTTGGAGCTGGCGGATACCTCGATGGCAGATTCTCCGGCAGACAAAGTGTTACAGGATGAGCAGGGCAGAGCAATGGCAGCAGCGATCCGGCAGTTGGAATATCGGCAGCGGATGACCGTCACCCTCTATTACTACAACGGACTCAGCACGAAAGAGATCGCGCGGGTCATGGAATGTATGGAGGGAACAGTCAAATCGAGACTGTTTACGGCAAGGAAAAATCTGCGGCTGCAGTTGGAGCAGGAATTTGGAAATGGAGGGTATGTATGCAGGACAATCAGTTCATAAATCAACAAATCGATGAGCAGATCAGACATGCGCTCGACACAGAGGCAGCGAAATACGCTCCGCCGGCTGATCTCAAGCAGCGGATTGATGTGCGGATCGCACGGCAGAAAAAGGAGGTCGTATTTATGAGAAAGATGAGCGTAAAGAAAGTAGCGGTAGCGGCAGCAGCAATGTGTGTATTGACAGGAACTGCATGTATGGCAGGCGGCAGGATCGCCGGATATATCGGAGGCAACCGGCTGGGCGCGCGGGTCGATACCTATTCGGAGATTGGAAAACTG
Organism: uncultured bacterium; assembly: GCA_937893485.1. Taxonomy (GTDB): domain Bacteria; phylum Bacillota; class Clostridia; order Lachnospirales; family Lachnospiraceae; genus W0P33-017. The sequence continues at coordinate 10,905 of CALBJL010000194.1, forward strand.
GAGCAGAAGCTGGATCTGACATCGGATGCGCCGGAATCCTTTGACAACGGTTATGCATTTGCATATGCCGACATCGGAGATTTTGATGCGGTTGACGAGAATCAGGTCACTGTGAAAACGGAGTCAGAGCTGGATGTGGTTTATGAGGATAACGGGAACCATGTATTTTATTCGGTGAAGAAGGGTGCGAACGTATTCAATGACGAAGAGCTTGCCCGTGCACAGACGATTGAGCAGGACGGCGTGACCTATTATTATTTCACAGATGCTTACCTGTTCCTTCCGGCGGACAGCGAGCCGACCGCAGAGGATCTGGAGGCAGAGAAAGCCGGAAAACTCATGATCTCTTACGGATCTTCCGAGCGTGAGGAGAAGGAGTATGACAGCCTGTGGTGGAACGAGGACGGTCAGAGCTATAACCTGTCGGGCTTCGATGTAAACATGGATGCACAGGAAATGATTCATATGGCAGAGCAGATCAGATAATCCGGACATAAAAATTTTATAAGTAAGGAATAACGAACACCGCCATGAGGTACAAACGTGCTTCATGGCGGTGTTTTGTGTGATAGGGAATTGCTATTAAATAAAATGCTCCGCAGAGTTCTTATCGGCAAAAAAATAAAAAGAAATCGCATAGATATAGGAGCTGTGGTATACTGTGTCTATGCGAATTTATAATAGTCTTAGGACGATGTATTGGAGGTATGCAATGGAATTTGAACTGCTTGCAGATAGTATTAAGCAAATAAATGATAAAGCAAGTTCAGCAGCGAAAAGTGCTGTAAATCAGCTCATGACATTGCGCAACTGGGCGATTGGTTATTATATAGTAGAATATGAACAAGATGGCAGTGACAGAGCAGAATATGGTTCTCATCTTTTGAAAAATTTG
>CALBJL010000195.1 GCA_937893485.1 uncultured bacterium
TTAAAAAAATATCAAGCAATAGGCATTGGATTTGTTGACGGAGATTTGCATATTTTATATGAAAGATAAGGTCTGCTTGCTAGCAATAAACTTCGAGTTTGCAGAGGTGTCAGAGTAATTATTTTTGTACAAAAAATGTATGAAACTGTGTTGCTTGGAGGGGACCTTGACTGTAGGACTAATCGCTGGGCAATCAAGGCTGTTAAATGAATTTTGATAGTCTGATGCAGGAATATTTTGGATAAGCAATATAGAAATATAGGAGTATTTATGGACATAAATAAAGTTTCTGAAAAAACAGGAATAAAAGGTAAAGTGTTACAAGAAATCATTCAGCTGGCGGAAAAAAATAGTGTTGAAAAAGTAATCCTTTTTGGGTCAAGAGCGCGAGGGGATTTTAAAGAGCGCAGTGATATTGATTTGGCATTTCGCGGCGGCTGTAGTAGCCATTTTGTTTTGGATGTAGATGAGGAGACATCGACGTTACTGGAATTTGATGTTGTGGATCTGGATAAGCCGGTGAGAAAAGAATTGTTGGAGTCTATTAAAAGTGAGGGGGTAGTGTTATATGAAAAAATTTGAAAATTTCAAAGCAGCACTGGTTAATTTGAAAGATATTTTTTCTTATAAAGAACCATATGGAAATGTAGAAATTGCCGGCATGGTAGGATTGTATGAGATATGTTTTGAACAGTCATGGAAGGCTATGAAAGAGATATTAGAGAACTATGGTTATGCGGAGGGAGCAACAGGATCACCAAGAACAATTTTAAAAACCGCATATAAAGCGGGAATGATTAGTGATGAAGAAATGTGGCTAGAGGCACTTGTATCGAGAAACAATGTGGCACACGCATATAATCAGGCAATAGCAATGGATATTATTCACCAAACCAAAGAAAAATATTATGATATGTTTATGCAGTTAGAGCGGACGATAGAACAGAATTGGCTGTAATAGAACAAATTAACAAATCGAAAGTTGTGGAGACTGCAAAGTGAGAAAAGTTTTTATATGTAGTTTGTGTTACAACGGAATGCTGGGTGGCGGATTATATCTTGACAACCAATCTGTCACTTATAGAATACAAAAACTTACGATCAGTAAAAAATATCGGAATTTTGAAATGCCACTAAATGAAATAAAAGAAATAACATGGAAATGGATTGTTTTTCCTGTTGCCACTTTTTGGATGAAAAATGGTGAATCTCATGAAATAATTATCTTTAACAAATGGCGTTTTAATAAATACCTTCAAAAATGCAGAAATTAGAAACAGACAACCCTCAAGTATATAGGTGATGATGCAACAATATTCTGGGTAGAATATTTCTAAATTAGCCTCAAAGGAGGAAGGACATGGCATTGATGACAGTATATCATGGCGGATATCAGGCAGTTGAAAAGCCGGAGATACGAATAAATAAGAATACAAAGGATTTCGGAACCGGTTTTTATTGCACTGTTATAAAGGAACAGGCGCAAAGATGGGCGAGGCGCTACAATACAAAAATTGTATCTATATATGATGTGAGGATTCCATCAGATTTAAAAGTTCTGGAATTTAAAGAGATGACAGAGGAATGGTTGGATTTTATTGTTTCATGCAGAAGTGGACAATCTCATGATTATGATATTGTGATTGGAGCTATGGCTGACGATCAGATATATACTTATGTATCTGATTATATAGACGGAACTATTACCAGAGAACAGTTTTGGGTCTTGGCAAAATTTAAATATCCAACGCATCAGATTGTTTTTTGTACGGATGAAGCATTAAAGTGTTTGACGTATAGAGGCTATGAGGAGGTACGTTAATGGTTGGGCAAGGCAGAGAATCTCAAAAAGATAACGATTTATTTTTTGCATGTAGTTTGATTGAATACATTTCTCGCAAGACTAAAAATATTCGTGCTGATGTAGTGAATAAACTCGGAAAGGATAGAATCAGTAAGATTTATGACCTTGCTGATGTATATCATTGCGACAATATTGACAATGTTAGCGATTATTTTATTGACGAGGCAAACATTTGCTCCGGAGAATATGACAATGTAGCGGATTGTGGTTATGCAGTGCCGTCGCATTGGGATATAGGAAAGGTATATAAGCGCCTCATAAAAATGGTTGCAGAGGATGAAAAAATTGAGTATGTTGATGCATTGATAGAAGTGTACAATTCGTTTATCAGTCCCAAAATAGATGACTATAATAGCAGCGTTTATTATGAAAATCCGAACTATATTTTTGAATGTTATAAAGAAAAGAAAATGTTATAGAAGAAAAATGGTTGGGGCATATTATGAGAATATGGCAAATTAGGATATTGCATTCGCCATCTTTTTATGGTAACATGAGATTGATTTGAGGGAGTAGTTCGCATCGGACACAGCCGATGTTGTACTGGACGTCATCACGTTATCTCTACTACACATATTAGTAGGACGATAACCGGGCAGTGCACTTTGAGATGAAAAGGAACGAGACTTTTATCGTACATTTGTTGTGCGGTAGAGGTCTCTTTTTTATGTGATAGGAATTTTGCTATCACATAAATGCTCCGCAAGGATGCGTGCATACGAAAGAAAACTCACGACACAACAAATAAATAAGTTGAACAAGGAGGGCGTATGCATGAAAGAACAGAAGTATTGGACACAGTCCGGGGATGATCTGCGGCAGATGTTCCATGTAACAGAGGCTGGTTTGTCCGCCGCGGAGGTAGAACAAATCAGGAGTCAAAAAGGTGAAAATATATTGCAGGAGGGAAAGAAAAAGAGTACCCTGCAGGTATTTTTCAGCCAGTTTGCAGATTTACTGGTGATCATTCTTGTGATTGCCGCGATTATTTCTATGTTTTCCGGAAATGTTGAGAGCACCATTGTTATTTTCGCAGTTCTTATCATGAATGCGGTGCTTGGTACGGTGCAGCATGTCAAGGCACAGAAATCATTGGAGAGCTTAAAACAGCTCTCATCCCCAAATGCAAAGGTAATACGAGATGGAATCAGGCAGGAGATTCCGTCCAGAGAGGTCGTGCCGGGAGATATCGTTATGTTAGAAGCGGGCGATATGATTGTGGCAGATGGCAGAATCCTGAATAATTATTCCCTGCAGGTAAACGAAAGCTCTCTGACAGGAGAATCGACAAACGTTGAAAAGCAGGATGGCATCCTGGAAGCTGATGCGCCACTGGCAGATCGGAAAAATATGGTGTATTCAGGAAGTCTGGTAACGTATGGACGTGCGGAGGTGCTTGTCACAGCGACAGGAATGGAGACGGAGCTTGGCAAAATCGCAGGACTGATGAACGCATCAAAGGAGCGCAAGACACCGTTGCAGGAAAGTCTGGATAAATTCAGTGGTAGACTGGCGGTATTTATTATGATTGTCTGTGCTGTGGTGTTTGGACTGTGTCTGTACAGGAAAATGCCAATGCTTGACTCATTGATGTTTGCGGTGGCACTCGCGGTTGCGGCAATTCCGGAGGCACTCAGCTCCATCGTCACGATCGTGCAGGCGTTTGGCACACAGAAAATGGCGAGACAAAATGCAATTATCAAGGATTTAAAGGCAGTGGAGAGTCTGGGCTGTGTATCTGTCATTTGTTCAGATAAGACAGGAACGCTTACCCAGAATAAAATGACCGTGCAGGATGTCTATGTAAATGGCGTGGAGTTAAAACCGGAGCATCTGGATGTCTGTGAAACAACCCACCGGTATCTGTTGTATGATGCGGTTCTCACCAATGATTCGTCCATTGTGGATGGAAAAGGTATTGGAGATCCGACAGAATACGCATTGCTGGAGATGTTTCACCGGATATCTGTGCCGGAAGACTCCTTCTTTGCAAAAGCCGGACGGAAGGAAGAGGTCGTGCGGCAAATGATGACGCGGATCGAAGAGGTGCCGTTTGATTCGGATCGCAAGCTGATGAGTACAAAATATAGTCTGCATGGAGTGCCGACCATACTTACAAAAGGTGCGGTTGATGTGTTGCTCGATCGGTGTGAGAGTGTTCGTTATGGGGAAGAAATCCGTCCGATGTCGGCAGCAGAAAGAGATAAAATCAAAAGACAGAATCAGCTATTTTCAGAAAAGGGTCTGCGTGTTCTGGCGTTTGCATACAAGGAAAGCGATGAAGTCTTAAATGTGGATACAGAATATGGTTTTACGTTTCTCGGACTGATCTCCATGGTTGATCCGCCGCGTCCGGAGTCAGTACAGGCGGTTGCAGACGCAAAACGAGCTGGAATCAAAACGGTCATGATTACAGGCGATCACAAGGTGACAGCAGTCGCCATTGCTCAAAAGATTGGAATATACACGGAGGGGGATCTCGCACTGACAGGGGCAGAGCTGGATGCGTTGACAGATGAGGAGCTTGACAAAGAGATCACAAATATCTCCGTGTATGCGCGTGTTTCGCCGGAGAACAAAATCCGTATCGTGGAGGCATGGCAGCGAAAAGGTAATATTGTATCGATGACCGGAGATGGTGTAAATGACGCTCCGGCATTAAAGAAAGCGGATATCGGTGTAGCGATGGGAATTACCGGAACAGAGGTATCGAAGGATGCCGCGGCAATGATTCTGTCTGATGATAATTTTGCGACAATCATCAAGGCAGTCGCGAATGGAAGAAATGTATACCGCAATATTAAAAATGCAATTTTGTTTTTGCTTTCCGGAAATACGGCAGGAATTTTGGCGGTTCTTTATGCGAGCATTGCCGGGCTTGCGATGCCGTTTGCTCCGGTTCACCTGCTCTTTATTAACCTGCTTACAGACTCACTTCCTGCTCTTGCAATCGGTATGGAGCCGGCAGACAGCAACCTTCTTTCGCAGAAACCGCGAGATCCGAAGATTGGTATTATGACGAAGGATTTTGTGTGGAAAATGCTGTTGCAGGGTGGATTGATTGCTATTGCATCTATGACAGCCTACCATATAGGGCTGAAAGAAAGTGCGGCGCTTGCTTCTACAATGGCATTTGCAACATTGACACTGGCAAGGCTGTTTCATGGATTTAACTGCCGGGGAGAACAGTCTATATTCAAATTAGGATTACGGTCTAACAAGTATAGCATCTATGCGTTTGCCGCCGGTGGGCTTTTGCTTGCACTTGTTCTGCTGATACCGGGACTGCATACATTGTTTACGGTAGCAGACATACCGGCTGCAAATTATGGCTGGATTGTGATACTGGCATTTATACCGACATTGCTGATTCAGTTGGCAAAATGTATCCGGCGTGCATAAATAAGGAAAGCCCGTGCCATTATTTGAAAAGCCACAGAAAAAGGATAGAAAAAGCGCTGCAAATGTGGTACACTTATGTGAAAATCATGAATTTTAGTGAGTGACAGGTAGGAGCGTAAAAAATGTATTCATTTCAGACACGTGTTCGCTACAGCGAGTGCAACAACCATCATGAGGCGACACTGACTGCCCTGCTGGACTATTTGCAGGACTGTTGTACCTTTCAATCCGAGGATCTCGGTATCGGTCTGGATTTTCTGACCGAAAACCACACGGCATGGATTCTGAGCAGCTGGCAGGTAGATATCCTGCGTTATCCAAAGCTGGGTGAGCAGCTTGTGATCAGCACATGGCCGTATGAGATGCGGGATTTCTTCGGACTGCGTAATTTTAAGATCGAGGACGCGCAGGGCGAGCTGATTTTAGGTGCGGATTCGGTGTGGGTATGTGTGGATACAGACAGCGGAAGACCGATGCGCCCGCTGCCGCAAATGGTTGAGAAATATCTGCCGGAGCCGAAACTCGATATGGAGTATCTCGGGAGAAAGCTGCCGCGTCTGCCGCAGGGGGAGGAGCGGACACCGATTCACGTACCGCACTATTTCATAGATACGAATCAGCATGTCAACAATGCAAAATATATTTTGATCGGCGAGGAATGCCTGCCGGAGAACTTTAAGGTGCACCGGATCTGGGCGGAATACCGCAGACCCGCGGTGCTGGGGGATGTGATCTGCCCACATGTAACGATAGAGCCGTCCTGCACAGCGGTAGGACTGTGCAATGAGGATGGAGCCGCATATGCCAATCTGCTGTTTTATGAGAAGGCAGGGGCGCGTGTTTCGATGCAGCGCACAACGGAGTGAGACAGATAGAAAATCGTTCGGGAGTTAGGAGAAAAAATGAGATTAGGAGAATATCAGACACTGACCATTGTAAAACAGGTAGCTTTTGGCGTATATCTGGCGGAGAGCCGTGATGCGAAGGAGAAAGTATTGCTGCCGAAGTCGCAGGTACCGGCAAATGCGGTGCTCGGAGATTCGATGGAGGTGTTTTTGTACCGTGATTCACAGGACCGCATGATTGCGACCTGTGCAAAGCCGAAGCTGACACTGGGCGGACTGGCAGTATTGACCGTGTCGCAGATCGGAAAGATCGGTGCATTTTTGGACTGGGGTCTGGAAAAGGATCTGTTTCTTCCATATAAAGAAATGAACGGAAAGGTGCGTGAGGGCGACGAGGTGCTCGTGACGCTGTATCTGGACAAGAGCTCCAGACTGTGTGCGAGTA
>CALBJL010000196.1 GCA_937893485.1 uncultured bacterium
GCTGACCGTGGACTCGGTCACTTCTCCATTTTCCAGCACATAGGAATTGTTATCGTTCGAATCGGTTCCCGGAACTGCCGCAAGACCGCCTGTTGCCGACGAATCATACGTCTGCTCGGAATCCAGATAGCCCTGCGTCTGTCCGTCGGGCGCATAAAAATTATGGTCGATAACATCGACATTGGAAAAATCCATATCAAGGTTCAGACCGACTTCAACATTATTAAATACTTCCGTGCCAATCAGAATGTCCTTGACACCCTTTTTAAAGCCCTGCTCATATTTCTGGCGCAGTGACAGCTGGGAATTGGCTGCTCCGATCGTTGTCGTCTCATCACCACCCGCGAACAGCGTATTGTTGTTCGTGTCCATAATGGTGATCTCGTCTGTATTATCATTTCCGACAGCTACCGCGATCAGTCTCGCCAGTCCTGCCGCCTGTTCCTCGTCCATCTCACCGTTCAGATCCAGCGCTACCGCCACATAGGTCGGCTCCTGCTGTGCGATCAGCGTACCGTCATCCGTCGGGATATTCATACGGATCTTGGCTTCATTGACATTATCCAGAAATTCGATGGTCTCTTTTAACTGCTGCTCCAGATATACCTGATAGCGGCGTGTCGTATCCTGTTCGGTCGTAGTAAATCCGCCCTTTAAGGCATCATCAATCGTGAAACCGCTCACCGGGATGCTGTTTGAACCGAGCAAAATCCTCGCATTCGCCTCATCCTGCGCATTGATCGTAAACACAAGACCATTGCTGCTGACCTCGTAAGCAATATCGTTATCCGTCAGCAGCTGCTTGACTTCTCCTGCCTGCTTGGTATCCTCACAGGTCGTAAGCTCAATCATTTTCGGGCGTGTCATAACAAACGCAGTCAGCCCGACCGCGATAGCTACCGCCGCAACGATACTGATCAAAAGTGCCTTCTGCTTTTTATTGAATTTTTTCCACCAGTCTAAGATCCGCTCCAGTAACTGTCTCAATCGTTCCTGCATGGTCTTTTATCTCTCCCGTTTATGTATGTTCTCATTCCTGACATTTCTAACACGATAGGCTACGACATGTCGGTCAGACACTACATCTGCATATTCATAATATTGTTATATGCATCGAGCACCTTGTCTCTCACCGCGATCGTATAATCCAATGCCGTCGTCGCTTTCCTCTGTGCGATCTGAAGATCATGCGTATTCTCAGCCTCTCCGAGCAAAAACTGGATCTCCAGTGATTCTGCCGTGTTCTGCAGCTGATTCGTCTCATTGAGCATATTCATCGCCGTTGCAAAGATCGAATCAAACGCGCCATCCCCGTTGACTGTTTTCTGATTTGCTGCCTGCTGGATCGCCGCAGACTGCACATTACGAAGTGCTCCTATCTCCATTTAAAGTACCTCCTTAACCCTTGCCGATCTGAATGCCTGCCTGTGCGATCGCCTTGCTCGCCTCGAATGCCGTCGCATTTGCCTCGTAGCCGCGGCTGGCATCAATCAGGTTGGTCATTTCCGTAACAATGTTGACATTCGGATACGATACATATCCGTTCTCGTCAGCATCCGGGTGGGAAGGATCATATTCCATAATGTAATCACTGGTTGTGTCCTCCTGGACACTGGTGACCTTGACACCGGTTCCCTTGAACTTCTGCTCATGTCCGGCAAGTACCTCCTGAAACGGGCTCACCCTCTTTTCCGCAAAGGTTACAACCTGTCTGCGGTACGGAGTCCCATCCTCGGTACGGGTGGTCTTTACATTCGCTATATTCTGTGCAATGATATCTGTCCGGAAACGCTCTGCGGTCATGCCGGACGCACTGATGTCAAATGACTGAAAAAGTCCCATTTGTTATTCCTCCTCTAAAAAACTACCTGCCCATTGCCTTCTGCAATCTGGAAAATTCCTGTGTCACACTGTCTGAGATCAGCTGATACCGGAGCTGCTCGGATGCAAGCTCCGTATTTTCCACATCCACATCCACATTATTTCCATCCAGACGGTAGTCATACCCATATGCCTGCATATCGAAATGAACCCCGGCATCCAGATGACTCAGCTGTACATCGTTCATCTTTTCGTCGAGTGAATTCCATTTGATCTTATCCAGTTCCTGTCTGAGCAGGCTCTGAAAATCCACTTCACGGCGTTTGTACCCGGGTGTGTTGATGTTTGCCAGATTGTTGGTGATCACTGTCTCACGCAGATTGCTGGCATCCAGTGCCTTGTCCAGAACATTGATATAATTGTATGCATCAGTCTGCAGCATATGTTCACTCCTTTCTTCTGTCGGTTCCTTCCTGATATGATTTATTTTCTCAAAACCCAAAATGAGCCTGCTACGTCCATGTACTATCTATAGTATAATTAATTTTTCCAAAAACACAAGTATTTTTTTGCATAATATGGTGTCCTTATCACCAAATATGTACTACATGTAGGCGCAACAAAGGGATCTACCAGATGGTAAATCCCTTTACTTTTCCTGCAAATCCGTTTGTCTTCGTATATTTTCAGTTGTGCTTCTGTTCGCGCTTGACCTGCTCAAGTTCATCAAACACGACATCATTTAATACCTTGATGTACGTGCCGCGCATTCCTGATGATCTGGACTCGATCACACCGGCGCTCTCAAATTTGCGCAGCGCATTGACAATCACCGAGCGGGTGATGCCTACACGGTCAGCGATCTTGCTCGCCACAAGGATACCCTCCTTGCCCCCGAGTTCATCAAAAATATGGATAATCGCCTCCAGCTCGGAGAATGACAGCGTGGAAATCGCTGATTTTACGATCTGGATCTTACGGTTTTCCTCCGCGCTCTCCTCGTTGACTGAACGCAGCATCTCAAGTCCTACGACGGTCGTTCCGTACTCGGTCAGAATAATATCATCAATATCATACGCCTGTTCCATGCGGTAGACAAACAGCGTGCCGAGACGCTCCCCCGCAATGTCGATCGGTGCGATGATCGCCGAGTATTCTTTGATGTCGGTCACAAAACCAAGTGTCTCTAAATTCACATTCTCCTTTGTAGACAAAATACCGAGCAGACGTTCGTTTAACATCGGATCAATAAAGCCGCCGACCTCATCAACGATCAGCTCACTCAGCTCCTGTGTATTGACAGACTGGCTGGCACCGAGCACCTTTCCCTTTTTACTGATGACAAGGATGTTGGATGCAAGTATATCCGTCAACACCTCGCAGATATCGTTAAACACGACCTTTGAGGAATTGTTGTTATGCAGCAGTTTATTGATTTTTCTTGTTTTGTCCAGAAGCTGTACACTCATAGTTCTCTTCCCTTCCACTTACGAAAGCCCTCCGCCTCGCGCCGATTCTGCGCACCATACGGCTGTCCCTCGTCAATATATTCCTATTATTGTGTGCCAAAAAATGGATATATGAGAATCATACACCCATTTTTCTGAAAATACAATGAAAAGATCAAATATTAGGCTGCAAATTTCAGTTTTGCTTTTCTTTCATCTCGACATAGCCGCACTGTGCATCCGCGCAGACTAATTTATTGCCTTTTTCGACCATATAGCCGCCGCAGACCGGGCATTTTTTCTCTACCGGCTTTGCCCATGACATAAATTCACAGTCCGGATAATTTTCACAGCCATAGTAACGTCTGCCCTTCTTGGTCTTGCGCAGGACGATCTCCTTGCCGCAGGACGGGCAGTGTACACCGATCTTTTCGAGATACGGCTTGGTATTTCTGCACTCCGGGAAGCCCGGACACGCCAGAAACTTTCCGTGCGGTCCGTATTTTACGACCATGTTGCGTCCGCACTCCTCACAGACTACATCCGTGACTTCATCGGCGATCTCAACCTTTTCGAGCTTCTTTTCCGCCTCTGCGACCGCGCTCTCCAGATCGGGATAGAAATTGCTGATGATCGTTTTCCACGCTACCTTGCCCTCTTCGACCATATCGAGCAGCGACTCCATGTTTGCGGTGAAGTGCTCATCCACGATCGTCTCAAACGCCTGCATCATGATCGAATTGACCGCTTCGCCAAGCTCCGTCATATACAGATTTTTCTGCTCTTTGGTAATATAACGGCGTGCTAACAGCGTCGTAATCGTCGGCGCATAGGTACTCGGCCGTCCGATACCATGCTCCTCCAGCGTCTTTACAAGCGAGGCCTCCGTAAAATGCGGTGCCGGCTGCGTAAAGTGCTGCTTTGCGTCGATCTCCTTTAAGGACAGCTTTGTCTCCTTGCTGATCGATCCGAGCAGTACATTATTTTCTTCTTTTTCCTCATCGTCTGCGGTATAGACGGACAAAAATCCCTCAAACGCAAGCTTTGATGCGGATACATGTAACTGATAGCTGCCTGCCCCGATCTTTACGGAGGTCGTCTCATAGCGCGCCGGATTCATGCGGCTCGCCACAAAACGGTTCCAGATCAACTGGTATAGGCGGAACTGGTCTCTGGACAAGGACTCCTTGATGAGCACCGGCATCCGTGTGATGTCGGTCGGACGGATCGCTTCATGTGCATCCTGGATCTTACCCTTGGTCTTTGTGTCTCCGGCATGCTCTGCCGCATACTGCTCACCATACTTTTCGCTGATGTATGCATGTGCGGCAGCCTCCGCCTCCTCTGCAACACGCACGGAATCAGTACGCAGGTAGGTAATGATACCGACAGTTCCCTGACCTTTGATATCCACACCTTCATACAACTGCTGTGCGAGGCGCATTGTTTTCTGTGTAGAAAAATTCAGGCGCTTGGATGCCTCCTGCTGCAGGGTACTCGTTGTGAACGGATATGGTGCTTTTTTGATGCGCTCGCCCTTTTTGACTTCTGTCACATGAAAATCTGCGTGCTCTAACTCCTTCTTCACAGCCTCAACCTGCTCCTTCTTGGACAGGGACAGTTTTTCCTTATCCTTGCTGTCAAGCTTGGCGATGAGCGGTTTTTTCTCGCCGGGGATAGCCAGATGCGCATTTACCGTCCAGTATTCCTCCGGTATAAATTCGTTGATCTCGTTTTCCCGGTCACTGATCAGGCGCAGTGCCACGGACTGTACGCGTCCTGCGGACAAGCCGCGTTTCACCTTGCTCCAGAGTACCGGGCTGATCAGGTAGCCAACCATACGGTCGAGCATTCTGCGCGCCTGCTGTGCGTTCACAAGATCCATGTTGATCTCACGCGGATGCTTGAGCGATGCCTTGACTGCCGACTGTGTGATCTCGTTAAAGGTGATCCGGTATACTTTCTTGTCCGGCATATCGTTCAGCTTCAATGCATAGTATAAATGCCACGAAATGGCTTCTCCCTCGCGGTCCGGGTCAGTTGCCAGATAGATCTTGTCTGCCTTTTTGACCTCTTTTCGAAGCTTCGCCAGAATATCGCCTTTTCCGCGTATCGTAATATATTTTGGTTCAAAGTCGTTCTCCGGATTAAAACCGAGCTGGCTTTTCGGCAGATCACGCACATGTCCGTTGGATGCTGCCACCTCATAATTTTTTCCGAGAAATTTCTTAATCGTCTTCACCTTTGCAGGCGACTCCACAATGACCAGATATTTTGCCATTACCTATGTATCTCCTCTAGTTTGCCGATATATAATGATTTTGCCAAGTTTCCCTGATCAGTCCCCGTTCCTCTAATCCGTCCAGCAGCTGTGCCAGTGTCACCGGATCGAGTCCCGTTTCCCCACTGATCTCTTCCATAGATTTTGGATGCAAATCAAGGCAACTATACACCAAGCGTTGAGACTTTTCAAGTGGCAATTTATTTTTTTCAGATAAAAGCCCCAGTTCGGACACAACTTCCTCCGGTGACAACAGGATTCCTGCGCCCTGCCGGATCAGGTGATTACAGCCCGCACTGAGCGGATCTGTCATGCGTCCGGGCACGGCGTAGACATCCTTTCCCTGCTCCAATGCGCAGTCTGCTGTGATGAGTGACCCGCTCTTTTGTTTCGCTTCTATTATAATCAGTGCATCCGACAGTCCGGAGATAATCCGGTTTCTCATCGGAAAATATCCGGGGCTTGGTGGCATGTCCGGCGGATACTCGGACAAAATCCCACCCTGTACAGCGATCTGTTCATACAATGCGCCGTGCTCCGGTGGATAGACGACATTGATGCCGCAGCCGAGCACCGCATACGTCTTTCCGCCGCCCTCGAGCGCGCCCTGGTGTCCGTAGCCGTCGATGCCGCGCGCCAGACCGCTGATGACACAGACACCGTTTGAGCCGAGGCATTTTCCGATGCGGAGTGCCATCTTTTTCCCATAGCCGGAGCAGTTTCTCGCACCGACGACTCCTGCGGACGGTGTATCGGGCGGCAGCTTCCCGATATAATACAGCCCGTAAGGCGGATCATAGAGGTGTCTGAGCCGTTTCGGATAGTCTGGCTGCTCCAGTGAGACAAACGAAATGCCACGGCTCATAAGACGCTCCCACGCGCCGTACAGATCCCACTTCTTTTTTGCATCACTGATGCGCACCGCGGATTCCTCCGTGATGCCATAGAGCTGGCTCAGCTCCCGTGCGCCCATCTCATAAACGGTCTTTG
>CALBJL010000197.1 GCA_937893485.1 uncultured bacterium
GGACTCATCCACACGTGTCACATACTGCTTTTTCATGCCGATCGCCGTACAGCCACCACGGATATATCCGGTGATCTGGTTGATCTCCTTGACATGGATCATTGCTACTGATTTTTCTCCGACTGAGCGCGCGGCTGCCTTCAGATCCAATTCTGCCTCAATCGGTATGACGAACACAAAGTAGTTTTTGCTCGCGCCGACAGTCACCAGTGTCTTATATACTTTTTCATGCGGCAGTCCCAGCATATCTGCAATCTGGATGCCATCCTCAAATTCCTTGCACTCATAAGTCAGATGTGTAAACGGAATCTTCATGCGCTCTAGGATGCGCATTGCATTTGTCTTTACTTCTTTTTGTTTTGCCATATTTGTCACCTTTCATCTATCATTATACAAAACCCATAAACACTATGAACAGTCTGCGATCGTGGCAGTATCCCGATCAGGCTGCTCCGATTGTCCGGCGGTGTCTCGCTTTGTTTTGCCAAGTACCGCTGGCTCTGTCTACAAGCTCGCACTTCGCCAGACAAACGTCGCATCTGACAGGAACTGCCACGCCACAGACATCCACGTTATGAACACTTCGTGAACGTAGCAGCGCGAGCAGAGTCATGTCCGATTTTGCTGCCTTTGCACGATGAAGATGAGACTCCAAATTGCGGAAGCCTTTGCTGACGCAATTTTGCTTTGAGGAGGCTCACCGGAATGGTTCGTGCAACGAAAGCAAAACGGACATGCTTGCGGGAGCTGCGACCTCCATCACATAGTAATTATACGATCCATTGCAGCTTCCACAATGTTCACCGCATACCCCTTCGCCCCAGCATAGCAGACCGCCATCTCGTATCCATCCAGCCGCAATTCCGCAAAATACCGCCCTGCGATCCGGCTGCTGCACTGTCCGTCCGCCACCACTGAAAAGTCCCTCAGATCCTGCGTCATTCCGCTGCCGTCACATTTGATCCAGCTCTCCTTGCGCGCCCATATCCGGTAAAAGCCCACACCGGACGCATATGCCTCCTGCTCCTCAGCCGTGAAAAAGCGCGCTGCAATCTGTTCCTGCCTTTCATTTTCCTCTACACGCTGGATATCACAGCCGATTTCGACCGGAGCCAGCACCGCCAGCACATAATCTCCGGAATGCGACAGGTTAAACTGTATGTCTGTGCGCCCCACCACATACGGCTTCCGGTGTGTGCCGATAGCGATCTCCAGCTCACGCTCCCGCACACCCATATCATCGGAGAGCAGCCGGTCGAGCAATGTCCACGCGCCCAGCGAATGCAGCCTGCCCGTCTGTGTCCGAAGCGCCTCTATTTTCTGTTGTCTCTCTGTTGACAGCTCACAGAAAAAATACCGGAACAGATCCTCCTGCTCCAGCATTTTAATGTTTGCATAAAGTCCATGAATCTCATTCATGAGTTTAGTTTATCACGACAGCTAAGTTTTTTCCAGCTGTATTTTAACTACTGCTTACGCCACTCACAGCCACATATTTTACAACATATGTGCACGCAGTTCCTCGCCAGATAACGGGCTGAGATAAGCCGGAGCAATATCGAACACGGTCTTACAGCCGCTCACGCCCTCGTTGGAAAGGCGGTTGATCGCACGTGCAAACGCGAGAATGACAGACGAGGTAAATTCCGGGTTGGAATCCAGCTTCAGGCTGTACTCTACGACATGCTTATGCTCCTTCTCCAGTCCGGTCACACCGGTACGGAATACAAATCCGCCGTGCGGGATCTCTGCATGATCTCTCGCAAACTCCTCCTCAGAGATAAAATGTACAGTCGTATCATACTCATCAAAGTAGTTGGGCATCGTCTTGATGTCCTGCTCGATCTGTGCCAGATCCGCACCTTCCTCTGCAACGACAAAACACTCTCTCACATGCTTCTGGCGCGTAGTCAGCTCCGGATTCGCCCCGCTTCTGACTGCCTCCAACGCTGCCTCTACCGGAATCGTGTACTGCTTTCCGTTTTTCACACCGGGCACTCTGCGGATCGCATCAGAATGTCCCTGACTGACACCCTTGCCCCAGAATGTATAATCCTTGCCCTCCGGCAGAATCGCAGAGCCGTACAGTCTCATAATCGAGAACATACCGGGATCCCAGCCGCAGGAAATCATTGCAACATGACCGTTCTCCTTTGCCGCCTGATCGACATTGGCAAAATGCTCCGGGATTCTCGCATGTGTATCAAAGCTGTCGATGACATTAAAATATTTTGCATACTCCGGTGTCTGCTCCGGCAGATCTGTTGCAGAACCGCCACACAACACAAGTACATCGATTTTGCCCTGCATTTTTGCGACATCGTCTACCGGATACACAGCAACACCTTCGGTCGCAGGATGCACGGATGCGGGATCTCTCCGTGTAAAAATACATACCAGCTCCATGTCCGCATTCTGACGAACCGCACTCTCGACACCTCTGCCGAGGTTTCCATAACCTAAAATTCCAATTTTCATGATCTTATCCCCTTTTATTATTTCTTATTTTCTATTTATCCAATCTGTCTGAGCGTCTACCGATCTTCTACGGATGTATATTTCTTATGCGAACCGACGTAACGATATGCCGGACGGATGATCTTTCCGTTGTTGACAAGCTCCTCTAACCGGTGCGCACTCCAGCCTGAAATACGCGAAATCGCAAAAATCGGCGTAAACAGCTCCGTCGGAATACCGAGCATCGTATAG
The DNA here is from genome assembly GCA_937893485.1 of uncultured bacterium. Taxonomy (GTDB): domain Bacteria; phylum Bacillota; class Clostridia; order Lachnospirales; family Lachnospiraceae; genus W0P33-017. Next base: position 2,710 of record CALBJL010000197.1, read on the forward strand.
ACAAAGCCGCTGTAAAAATCGACGTTTGCACAGATCGGTTTGAACAGGTGTCTGCGCTCCGCGATCAGCTTTGACGCGATCCGCTCCACCGTATCATACAGCTCAAATTCGCGTTCCATACCCTTCGCCTGCGACAGCAGCTTCGCATATTTTTTCAGCATGACCTCACGCGGATCGGAATCTGTATAGACCGCATGCCCGATACCATAGATCAGTCCTGCATGGTCAAACGCCTTTTTATCCAGAATCGCCGTCAGATATTCCGTCAGCGAATCCTCATCGGAAGTATTGCAGTTCGCGCGCAGATCCTCAAACATCTGCATCACCTTCAGATTCGCGCCGCCGTGTCTGGGGCCTTTCAGTGATGACATCGATGCAGCCACTGCCGAATAGGTATCCGTACCCGAAGATGTCACGACATGATTTGTAAAGGTCGAGTTGTTACCACCGCCATGCTCTGCATGCAATACCAGTGCCACATCCAGCACGCGTGCCTCCAGATCGGTAAATGTACCGTCCTTGCGGAGCATATATAAAATATTTTCCGCTGTAGACAGATCCTTCTTCGGCGGACGCACGAGCAGCGTCTTTTCGAGTCTGAAATGACGGTATGCATAATAAGAATACACTGCCATGAGCGGCATCTTCGCGATCAGCTGCAAAGACTGGCGCAGCACGTTATCAACCGATATGTTATCCGGGTCTGAATCATAGGAATACAATAACACGATACATTTCTGCAGCGCGTTCATCAGATTCGCCGGAGGTGCTTTCATGATGACATCTCTGACAAAATCACTCGACAACTCTCTCAGACTGCCGAGAATGCGGACAAAGCTCTCCAGCTCCTCCTCCTTCGGCAGCTTGCCAAACAGCAGCAGGTAGGTCGCTTCCTCAAACATAAAACGCTTTTTTGCGTTTCCGCCAATCAGATCCACAACATTGATACCCTGAAAATACAACTCGCCGTCAATCGGATGTGATGTTCCGTCCGCATCCACCTTTGTCGCCAGCACATCAGAGATCTCCGTGAGTCCAGTCAATACACCTTTTCCGTTTGAATCACGCAATCCTCTTTTTACATCGTATTTCTGATAAAGTCCTTGATCGATCGCTCCGGAGATCAGACAATTCTGTACAAGCTCATCAAACTGCTGATCCAGCTCGTCGCCCAGTTCCATCATCTCATGGTAATCCATACTTCCACTCCCAACTTGCATTGTAATTGTTGCAACCAGTCATGTTGCATTTTTCGTTCATCAAACTTGCAAAATGTAACCTGCAAGTTTTACAGTTCAAGCGCAGTCATGGTCTATTTCCCAAGTTTTCACTGCTTTTGCTATCATACAACATTTCCCATTGAAACGCAAGTCTCGCCCCGTAATTATTCATATTGTGTGTAACAGTTCAGTCATGGATTAAAAAACGAGGACATCATACTTGCATGAATGGAATCGTCTTATAAGGCAATAAACATATATTCTACATAAAAAAGGCGGAACCCATGCCGCATACACAGCATAAAGTCCCGCCATTTACACATGTTCCGGGTTCTGCCTGTGCCAGAACCGTACTGACAGTTATAACACCTTTGACAAAAATTCTTTGGTACGCTCATTCTGCGGATTGCCGAAGATCTGCTCCGGTGTACCCTGCTCCATGATCCTGCCCTCATCCATGAACAGCACGCGCGTAGCAACCTCTCGCGCAAAGCCCATCTCGTGGGTAACGACTGCCATCGTCATACCGTCGTCCGCCAGACCCTTCATAACGCCGAGTACCTCTCCGACCATCTCCGGGTCAAGTGCAGAGGTCGGTTCATCAAACAGCATCATCTTAGGCTTCATCATCAGTGAACGCACAATCGCGATACGCTGTTTTTGTCCTCCGGAAAGCTGTCCGGGATAGGTATCTGCCTTTTCTGACAGATTGACGAGCTTTAACAAATTCAGTGCCTCCTCGTTTGCCTCTTCCTTAGACATCAATTTGAGCTGGATCGGTGCCAGCGTCAGATTTTCCATGATCGACAGATGCGGGAATAAATTAAAATGCTGGAACACCATACCCATCTGCTGGCGGATCTTATTGATATCCACACCTTTTTCGGTGATAACTACGCCATCAAAAATGATCTGTCCGCCCGTTGGCTGCTCCAACAGGTTCATGCAGCGTAAAAACGTAGATTTTCCGGAGCCGGAAGGTCCGATAATAACGACCTTTTCGCCCGGTGCGATATGCTCACTGATATCACACAGTACCTCATGATCTCCAAAGCTTTTGTATAAATGATTAACGGTTATCACTCTCGCGCAGCCTCCTCTCCAGTTTGCTCATGACCCATGTAAAGAACATGACGATAATCAGGTAGATCGCCGCCACGGCAAGCAACGGCAGCAATGCCTCAAATGTATTACCTCTGATAATATCTCCGCCACGTGTCAGCTCATTCAATCCGATATATCCGCAGATCGAAGTCTCCTTTAACAGTGTGATCATTTCGTTCACGAGCGCAGGTAATACATTTTTGATCGCCTGCGGCAGAATAATCTTCTGCATCGTTACCGGATAACTCAGTCCAAGCGAACGTCCCGCCTCCATCTGACCCTTATCGATCGACATGATACCGGAACGGAAGATCTCGGCAACATAAGCACCCGAATTGATACCGAAGGTCAGTATCGCAACAAGTACCTTGTTATTGCTGCTCGCCAGAAATACGAAGAACATGAGCAGTAACTGTACCATCGTCGGCGTTCCGCGGATGATCGTCAGATACAACCGGCAGACCGTATTCAAAATATTTAAGATCACACCGGAGACACCACCCTTGCGCGACTCCGCCATCTGGTCATGTGCTGTACGGATCACTGCCACAATAATACCGATGAGCAGTCCAAGCAGCAACGCAAACAGCGTAACGATCACGGTTGTCCGCAACCCCTTCACGATATACATGTAACGCTGTTTTTCTATAAATACAAATATAAGTTTATCTATAAATTCCCGTAGCCAATCCATTTACATTTACCCTTTCCGTGACTGTTTCGTACCTTCTCTATTCCGCTTTTCTTCCGATGCAGGCTGATGTCATCCAATCCCATCCAATGCAAAAAGGAGACCGGTGATCTGATCGTTCCCAGCCTCCTGATATGCGTCCGCTCTATTCTGCGGGAATATACTTATCAATAATAGACTGTAATGTACCGTCCTCTTTCAACTCTGCAAGTGCCTTGTTGACTGCATCCAGAAGCTCCGTATTGTCTTTGTTCAGAGCTGCTGCATAGTCCTCGGTTACATACTCGGTGTCAAGGATCTTGAGTCCCTCATTTGCCTTTACGAAGCTCTTTGCGGGCTCATTGTCGATGATCACTGCATCTACCTTGCCCTGCTTTAATGCCATAACAGCATCTGCGCCCTTGTTGTACTCCTCTACGTTTTCCTCGCCGAAATCGTCCTTTGAGTAAATGTCACCGGTCGTAGCTAACTGGACACCGATCTTCTTGCCAGCCAGATCATCGACCGTCGCGATATCGGAATCCTCTGTCACGATAACGACCTGAATACCGGTTGCATAAGAATCAGAGAAGTTGACTGACTGCTTTCTCTCATCGGTAACTGTCATACCTGCCAGTCCCATATCAGCCTTTCCGGTCTGTACGGCAGTGATTATGGAATCGAACTCCATGTCCTCGATCTTTAACTCCAGTCCGAGCTTGTCTGCGATCGCCTTTGCGATATCCGCATCAATACCAACGATTTCCTCTCCCTCATAATACTCATAAGGCGGGAAATACGCATTTGTCGCCATTGTAAGTACACCGTCATTTACGGTCATACCTGTAGACTCTTTTTTGCCACAGGCACTGAACATCGCAGCTACCATCATTGCTACGAGAGCCATTGAAAGTAATTTCTTCTTCATAATCTTTTCCTCCTTGTGCGTGATTCTCTGTCTCACTAACTATATTCTTGAGTATTATACAGTAGCCGCTATGAAAAAACAATGGTAGAAACGCATGAAAATGTATTTATTTACATGTTTTATGAATAAAAAATAGCTAAAAAACAATCCTTGAATTTCTCTGTCCGATATTATATGATAGAAAAAATACAAAAACGCAAGGAGGAAGTATCATGCGTCATCTCATGAGTCCGTTGGACTTGTCGGTCGAAGAGACAGCCGAATTGTTGTCCCTCGCCAACGACATTGAAAAACACCCCGAAAAATATGCACACGCCTGTGAGGGGAAAAAGCTCGCCACCTGTTTTTATGAGCCCAGTACCCGAACCCGACTCAGTTTTGAAGCTGCCATGTTGAATCTCGGCGGCAATGTTCTCGGTTTTCACAGTGCAGACAGCAGCTCTGCTTCCAAAGGAGAAAGTGTTTCCGATACGATCCGCGTCATTTCCTGTTACGCAGACATCTGTGCGATCCGCCACCCGAAAGAAGGTGCCGCGCTGGTCGCTTCTCAGAAATCCCGTATTCCCGTGATCAATGCCGGCGACGGCGGTCATCAGCATCCCACCCAGACACTTACCGATCTACTCACGATCTACAGTTTGAAGGGACATTTTGACCATTTGAAGATCGGACTGTGCGGTGATCTGAAATTCGGACGCACGGTACATTCGCTGATCAATGCACTGATCCGCTATCCGGATGTGGAATTTGTACTTGTCTCACCGGAGGAGCTGCGCGTGCCGAGCTATATCCGCACCGATGTACTTGAAGCAAACCATGTGCCTTACCGCGAGATGGAGCGGCTCGAGGATGCGATCGGTGATCTGGATATCCTCTATATGACCCGTGTACAGAGAGAGCGCTTCTTCAACGAAGAGGACTATGTACGCATGAAGGATTTCTATATTCTGGATAAAGAGAAAATGAATCTCGCCCGCGAGGACATGCTGGTATTACATCCGCTGCCCCGTGTCAACGAGATTGCCGTTGAGGTCGATGACGACCCGCGCGCCGTATACTTTAAACAGGCGCAGTACGGTGTCTATGTGCGCATGGCGCTGATCCTGACACTGCTCGGCATCAAGGTAGATTAAGATTTATAGGAGGTACAGACATGTTAAATATTAGTGGTATTCATGAGGGTTTTGTACTGGATCATATTCAGGCAGGCATGAGCATGCAGATCTATCACGATCTCAAACTCGACGAACTCGACTGCACCGTCGCGATCATTAAAAATGCCAAAAGCCAGAAAATGGGAAAGAAAGATATTATCAAGGTAGAATGTCCGATCGATGCGCTTGATCTGGATATTCTCGGATTTATCGACCACCACATCACGGTCAATGTCATCAAAGACGACATAAAGATTGAAAAAAAGAGATTGGAGCTGCCGAAAGAAGTGCACAACGTGATTTCCTGCAAGAATCCACGCTGCATCACCTCCATCGAACAGGAGTTAGAGCAGATCTTCGTGCTCACAGATCCCGAACACGAAGTCTATCGCTGTAAATACTGCGAAACAAAATTCAAACGTTAAGCAGCACGAATCAAATCCATCGATCTTCTAAAAGCGGAATCCGCCCGGATTGCAGCAGCAGTTACATAAAATGTTGAGCAGACATAAGCTCCAGCAGAAGCTGCTGCCTGCATACGGACGGCTGTAACCGCGTCCCATATTACTGTACCAGTCCCCACCATAGCTTAGCTGCTGTTCAAATGCACGGAACTGTAGATTATTCGGTTCCATCGCACATGCCTGTGCAATGTGTTCTTTTGCTGTCACATTATTTCCCGTACCCGCATTCGCCATCGCACTGTAATAGTACCAGGTCGCCGAGCGCGTCTGGATATTGGCAAGTACATTGAGTGCCTCCCGATAACAGCGGTGATTGATATAATTGGCTGCTGCCTGCAGCTCGATCGTATTGGTATCCGAAGATCCTGTGCTGTACTGCCTGCCGCTATAAGCACCGCCAAATCCGCCAAACTCTCCGAAACCACCGTAGTAGCCGCCCTGACCGTGATCTCCAAAGCTGTCATAGCTGTAGCCCTGCTGCTTTTCCTTCATGATCTGGTCATACGCCTGCTGCACTTCCTTAAACCGCTCCTCCGCCTGTGCCCGGTTCGGGTTGTTGATATTCGCGTCCGGGTGATACCTGCGGCTGAGGTTCCGATATGCTTTTTTGATCTCATCGTCACTGGCACCGGGCGATACACCCAGCACATCATAGGGATTTGCCACTGTTTTTGCTTCCTTTTTGTTGTTTTTTGAGTTCCTTCGTCCGGCGGCTCGCGTCTGCCTTCTTTTCTTTGAGTTCTCTCTTGTGCAGCTTGAGCTGCTTGTATTCATAGCGCGTCCACACGCCGGAATACAGGACATTGCGCAAAATATCCGCATGCCGCAGAATTGGCAGCCGCTCAAAGGACTTCGCGCACTCCGCCATCATGCTTGTAAGAAGCTGCCTGCAATAGATCTCGTACTCATCATCGCCATACACATCCGAGAGGATGTTGTACTGCCTGTTTTTCAGATCCTTTTCACAGTCCTCATAGGCATCCATCAGATAAATAAATTTGCCCATGTAAAATCCAAAGCACCGCAGTTCGTCCGACCACTCATCCTGCCGCCAGTCAAAAATCTCTGCCAACATCTGTCCGGTCAGCCCTGCAACCAGATCCACATTCGTCTCACGGCAATCCTCCGCCTGTGCCAGCTGCTCCAGATACTGTTCCAGCGCCCTGCACTGTCTCGGATAGACAGCCCCAATGCGCTCATAATCGTCGCGGAACGCCCGCGCAATCATTTTTTTCGGCACGGAATGCTCATCGCGCCAGTCGTCGAGCGAATTGTGGTACGACAATAAAATATTCATGTCCGCCGCGTAACGGGTCGCATCATTGATCCACACGTTCTGTCTGTGTCCGGGATGCCGCACGCAGTTATACGCCTGATGCGTATTCTCCAACTCATACAGCCCGCTCAGCAAAATAACTAAAAATGTCATATCATAGTTGAGCAGCATCTGCCCTTTTTTGCCGTAAGCCTTTTTCAACTGCTGGCACAGCCCACAGTAATATGCCTGATATGTGATTTTATTTTCCTCAGTCAGTTCCTTTGCATTCGCGTGAATATATCCAAACATCTACTTTTCCTCAGCTTCTGCGAATAAATTCCGTTTTACATTTCGGACAGGTAATACAGATCCTGCCGCGTCCCTTCGGCACACGCACCTTCTGGCTGCACTGCGGACATTTATAAAAATGGTAGATCTTCCGTTGCTCCAGATGCATCTTTGTCTTTTGTCTCCTGACCGCCAGACCGTAGCGCCAGTTCAAAAACTTCTGGTTCTGCGCACTCATTTTCGCAATATTTTTCGAAAACATCCGATAATAGCAGTAGACAAGCAGCGCAATGCCCGCAATATAAAAAATTGTCCAGCGTGTGAACAGGGATAACACCAGCAGTGCCAGCGTGATCCCCAGATAAACTCTGGACAACTGATCATTTCCATATCTTCCATACATAAACTGCTGCATTTTTTCACGAAATCTCATATGCCCACCTCTATATCTATGTGATAAAAGGTATGTTAAATCGTTTTTGATACTTCGTCAATAAATATGCGGCAGATTTCATATTTTTTTAAGAATTGAGCAGAACGATAAGCCGGGTTATGTCGTTGGATGATCATCTATCTAGGACGTATGTTGCCATACGCCTCAAGCGACCTACCTGAAGCTGGCGGGCAACGTCATCGCTTCGTTCTGGTCTTGCTTCGGATGGGGTTTACAGGGCTACGGCTGTTACCAGCCGCACGGTAGTCTCTTACACTGCCTTTCCACCCTTACCACTGCATACAGTGGCGGTTTATTTCTGTTGCACTAGCC
>CALBJL010000198.1 GCA_937893485.1 uncultured bacterium
TCATTAAACCATCCGCTGCCATTCGTCAAAATTACACAGAGATAGCCACTTTATGTAAAGAAACCGGTGAGCCCGTTTTTTTAACCAAAAACGGTGAAGGTGATCTGGTTGTTATGGATATAGCTGCTTATGATCAGCGTGAAAAGCAATTAGAACTTAGAGAAAAACTCATTGAAATTGAAGAATTAAGACGCGCCGGTGTTCCCGACATTTCTGCCCGCAGTGCCTCTGCAAATCTTCGCACCGCATTAAAGGAGAAGTCTTATGTACATAGACGACAGGCAAAATTATGGTACGTTTCTGAAATAAATCTGCAGGGATATGAACCTTGAACCCGGTACATATCCCTGCTGTTTATCTGACAATGCTATTTATTTCTTCTTTGTTCTGATTGCCTTTACTTTGACCTTTTTATTCAGTCCTTTCTCCGCAAACAGCTTTTTGTATTCTGCCAGCTTCTCCTTCGGCACACGGATCACAGTACCCTCTTTGATGCCCGCAAACGCCTGATCGGCTACATTTCTGGCTGTCAGTCCGGTCGTATGGATCTCGATGGTTTTCACGTTTTTGCAATTTGCAAATGCCCTCGCCCCGATCTGTGCCACCGGCTTCGGCACGACAATCTTTGTCACCTTTTTGTTTCCGGCAAACGCTCTGCCTGCGATCGCTGTCACGCTGTATTTCACGCCGTCAATCGTGACACTCTTTGGTATGGTCACAGTGCCTTTCTCTTTCTTGGACGGCTTCATGTAAGTAACCTCCGGGGTTTCATCGGTTTCGGATGATACCTGATAAGTCGTACCTGAATCCTTCAGCTTCGTGTCAACCGGTGCAGGCTCTGATTTTGCTGTATCATCTGTTTTGTCATCCTGCTTGTCGTCTTTTGTGTCGTCCGGCTTGTTATCCTTACCCGGATCTGCTGGTGCTGCTGCACCGCCGCCACCGCCTGCTGACGAACCACCCGATGAGCTGCCACCGGATGAACCAACGCGCAGCTTCACGACAGCCATCGCCGGTTCATCGCCTCCTGCCACATAAGTCTCACCCATCAGATTGCATTCCACGCGAAGCGTGTATGTACCTGCCGCAAGTGTTTTCAGATAACTGTTATCCAGCCGGAACTGTGCCTTTCCGTTTTCTACCGTTACGGTGTAATACTGTTCCTCAATCTGTGTATCTCCATTATAAAGCGCCACCACTGTATTGCCATACAGCTCCACTCCAAAGTTCACATGATCCGTACTATTCAAAGTAAATGAAACGGAATCCGTCATGGCTTTTGCATCGGTGTAGACCACGATACCATCCGAGTTGATGATCTGTCCATTTCCACTGTGATCCTTCACGCGGATATAGAGGAACTTCTTCTGACCCGCTTCCATGGCAAAGCTGCCACAGACCTTGCCGGCAGCCGGCTGCAGATTTTCTATCGTTTTCCATCCTGTGGCAGCATCCGCGTCATCCGCCGCTGTAAATGCTGTCTCAGACAGAAGATACTCTACGGAAGCGATTCCACTGCCTGCATCGCCCGCTGTCACGTTGACGGTCTGCGTATTTTTTAAGAACAGACCGAAGGTGATCTTATTGATAAACGTTTTAAATATGCTGCCGTGGATCTCCAGCTCTGCTTCCGGAGCGGTGATGTCAGCGATTCCCTCCACTGTAATGTCAAGAGCTCCAGAGACATTTTTCACACAGAAAGTATCTGTCGTACCGTCACCGGATACCTTCGTCACCTCTGTGCCGTTGACCTTTACTTTGTACTGATCCGCGATTCTCGAATAACCCTCCTTAACTGTCACCGTAAAGCTATAATCCCGTCCGTGTCCTGCCTGATTCTGCGGATTTCCCGCATCATCGCCGCCTTTGACCTCGTATCCGTCGCCGGTAGGCAGTGTCACATCATACAGCTTCACGAGTGTAAACGAAATACTCGTAGTGTTACCGGCAGCATCCGTCGCTGTCAGCGTGATCGTTTTCTCATTCTCCGTCACCGAATAGTCCTTCTTATCCGTGGCAGAGTTGAGGTTATAGTCTGTCGAATCCTGACCCACGGTTTCTTTTATATGAACAGGGAACGAATCATCCTTCACCTGACAGGATACGCCGCCATAATAGGTTTTTCCATCCTCAATGCCCACAAAGACCGGAGCGGTTGTGTCCTTTGCCTCCACATAGCCGCAGACACAGATTTTTTCGTGGGTTGTCGTATTCCATACGCAGTCATGCGCCGGATGTTCCATGATGTGGACATCTGTCAATGTGTTTACATATCCATTCACAGTCGTATTCTGTGCATCTGCATAGGCATAACCGTCCGCCAGCAGACCGGCACAGGTAAGCCCACCGTCAGCATCCGTCAGGGCAATCTTTCCGAATGTTCCTCCGAGAAGCTGTGTCTGAGATCCGGTTGAAGCACTTCTATAAAATTCTGTGTATTCTCCGGATGTTATTCGTACATTTCCTGCCTGCTGTCTGACACAGTCCACCGTTCCGTTTGCTCCTGCTATAGTCAGTGAAGCGTCACTGCCATTGACAACGATCGTTCCGGCTATATTTTTTCCATTCAGATCCAGTGTGACAGGCGAAGTAACGGTAAGGTCTGCTGCCAAAGCCACATCCTGCACCAATGTGATTGTCTCGCCACCGGCTCCGGCAATCGCCTGATCCAGTCCTTCATAATAATCGATGTTTTTTCCATCACGGACAACCGATGCCACATACTGGGACATATTCGCCCCGCAATCGGCACATTGGAGAACGCCTCCTACTATTTCCAGTTTCCCATGAGGACATGTCAGCCCACAGCTACATTTACCATCCGTACTGAACGCGTGCGTATGGGGACCCACATAGACCGTGGTTGCTTCCGGTGTGTTCTTTGCGTTATAAAGATCTATAATCTGTGTACATGCCTCATCCTTGAACAGGGCATAACCCTCTACCATCAGATCGCTCAAGCTGTTGCTGCCGCCATCGAGCGCACAGCTTTGACCGCTATCCGCCGAATATTCAAAGACACCGCCACTGATCTGAACCGTCGCACTACCAGCGTATTTTTGCACCATAGGAGCATAATGTCCACCTTGAATCTTCACCTTGCTGCTGTCGGAAATGCATACTGCTACACCCTGTTTTGTATTGCGTACACCTCCGTCTTTCTTGTCGGACGTATCCGTCAGTGTGACCTCTGCCTTTTTTATGGTAAGCAGATTGGTATTTCTTTCACCTGTGAGGGTGCAGCCGTTCCAGTCAATCGTAAAGACACCTGCTTCGATATAAATATTGTTGTCACCGGAAAGTGCCACATTCTCCAGCAGCTTCACGGTGGAGCCGTTATTTTCTGCCGCCTTGCTGACAGCGGCTGACAGATCGTTATAGTAGGAAACATTTTCCCCTGCAGTCACACTGATTGTCGCTATCATCGTGCCGCATTCGGTACATTTTCCGGTAGTGCTGTCCATATCGGTATGTTTACAGGTCTTGCTACAGTAGGGACAGGTTGTGTCCCCCGGAATACCATCCGGATGCGTGCACTTTACGACCTTCACTACAGTGCTTCCCAACATATCCTCAGGCTTGATGATCCGGTCTGCACCGTTCTGATAAGCATAGCCGGTTGTCAGCAGAGATGCATAAGTTTTGTCACTGCCCCTCACTGTGATGCTGCCAAAAGAGCCGCCGGATAAAGCAATCTCTGCTGCCAAAGTATCAACACCCAGCTGATCCGTACTGCCACCCTCCATTGTGAGACTTCCGGCAACATAGATGCCGCCGGTAAACGTGCCGCTTTTCACTACCGCACTGTTGCCTGATGAAATATTCAGTGCATGTGCATGTGACGTACCCCCGCCACCTACACTGCCGGTAAATGTGACATCTTCCACGGTCAGTCCGGCACCTGTCTGGTTATATTCTCCTACTTGCACCGCAACCTTTGATTTGGCTGTGCAGATATTCTCCACACTTCCGTTTCGGATGGTCACATCCGGTGCGGTAATGTACAGAACCGGCGCCTCCTGATCGCAACGCAGTGTATGACCACACAGGTCAAGAATGATATTCTGATTGATTTCTATTCCTACATCAGAAACGGAAAGCTTTTTATCTCCGCGCAGACACACGGTGTCTCCTTCCTGTGCCGCAGCCAGTGCAGATGCCAGACTGGTGTAGCGTGTCGTACCGATGGCAAACGGTTGAGCCAGTGCACGGCACAATGTACAGTAACCGTCAGCATCCACCCTGCCTACATGGTCACAGATCCTGCCGCAGCCACACTTGCCATCATCATAGCTGCACGTATGTTTGATCACTTTGAGCCCTGAGTATTTGTCGTCATTCGCAGGGTACAGTTCACCCGTTTTTTGGCGGGCAAATGCGTAGCCGTCTGCCAGCAGACTGACGAGTTCTTTTCCTGCTCCCGCTACAATACTGTCATTAAAAGTACCGCCCTGCAAATGAGTCGTACCGGAAAAGGTAACCATCTTTTCAAAGACACAGTCACCCTTTACCGTCAGATCAAAGTTCTCATCGAATTCCATTTCCTCCTTCAGCGTGACATTCTCCAGTACCACCACAGCGGCTTCATCGGTCGTAATGATATCCACAGAACCATTTTTGATCGTAACGGTTTTGTACGGAAAATTGCCGAGCTCCAGCCTCCAGATACTGTGACCCTGCAGATCCAGAATCACATCCTCACTTCCCACAGATATGTCATTATTACCCATATTGATAGTTCTTTGAACATCCCGTACAAAATAATAGGTTCCACCCGAACTTCCTTGGAACGAATGGCTACTCGTTGAGTCCTCAGCAATCCCATAAGCAGTACCGTCCTCCTCGATGTAGGCAATCGTGTCGCTGCATTTCGCTCCGCACTGCCGACAGGTTCCGTCGCTTGTATACTTTTCGTGCGTACAGGTATTGAAGGTAACTGTGACCGTATCGGTCGTCAGGCTGCATCCCTCATAGGTCAGGACACAGTAGACCGCTCCGCTGTACTCCCAGTCCTTGCCCTCCACTGGAGACAGGTCGTCCTGGGTCAGAGTGATGCTGTTGCCAGCCTCCCTTGTAAATGCTTTGTCATTCACATACCACTGATAGGTAATCTCACCGTCCAGACCATCTGCAAGGGATGCTTCGACAGAGATGTCTGCCAAATCTTCATTGTGCTTGTTGATGTCCGGCTGCGTGATAATCGTGATAGGCATACCGGAGACGGTGACTGTGACCATTTTACTAACCGTTGTGCCATCCGTACCGGTGGCAGTCAGGGTCAGACTGTAACTGCCTTCCTTTACATTTTTATCCGCGGTGACGGTGAGTATTTTGCCATCATCGGAAATGCTTTCTTTCAGACCCGTATGCTCCCCTTCCCATGCCGCGCTCAGAGTGGTCATGTCGACATTTTTTCCGGAAACAGCAAAGGTAGCTGTTCCTCCCAAGCCCTCATAAAGAGTGCCCTGCTGGCTCTTCACAGAAAACAGCGGACCGGAAAGCGTGCCGATGTAGACGGTCTTGGGTCCACCATCTATAATATCATCTATAATAGCATCGTTATCTCCGGTCTCCAGATCTGCTACCTCAGCATTGGCAGCGTCGGACACCCAAATAGCCAGATTGCTGTCTATCGATACATAAAATGGATTTAGCATTTCGATACCATATCTCGTGTCTCCTGTGGCATAGATAGTTCCGCCATTTACAGTAAGCTGTGTGCAACGAATACCTGCGCGCGCACCATAGACTTTCAGACTGCCACCATCCATTTGTAAATAATTTAGAGCAATACCATTATATTTAGAAGCATTGACAATAACAGTACCACTTTGAATGATCAGTTTCTTTCCGCCTGATGTACCAGAAAATTGTTCATCATAAATGGAACCTGCTTTTTGATAATCGCCCTCGTCAGTAGCACCATTTACTTCCAGACTGCCAGTACCCTGAATCGTCAGGTTATGTCCGTTCAGATTCAACGGTTTTTCACACGTGATTTTGTTCGTGCCCTCCAGTGTCAGAGTCGTATCCGCGTCCAGAGTGACCGTGGAGGTCATAGTTTTATCCGTCCATGTGACTTCACCGGAGATCGTTGTTCCATCATCCGCAGACAGGAGCGCCACCTCCGATACCGGAGCCACCCCCCCCATTTTCCGCGTACGGCTCTGCGGCATTTTCCTCCGCCGCATTTTCCTCTGTGGCATTTTCTTCTGCCGCGTTTTCCTCTGCGGCATCCTCTTCCGCCACGGCTTCTTCTACCGCAGGTTCCTCTGCGGCATTTCCTTCCGCTACAGATTCTTCTACCGTATTTTCCTCTGCAACTTTTGCCACGACCTCACTTTCGTCTGCAAATGCCGGTAACTGTACGGCAGACAGTATCATCACCACTGCCAGAAATACTGCCGTACCCGGTTTTACCTTCTTCCAAAATTCACTGATCCGCATATCCTTCTCCTCTCTTTTTCCATTTCTGCGATCTCTTGCAAAAATCTCTCTATATATGTAGCCGCTCAAAATTTTTGTCACATTCTCTCATATTTCTTGTCATTATTTCCGGAAATATTTTCCTAAACAATGATTTGCTCAAGACCACTCACATTGGCGGCGATGACATCGCCACGTT
>CALBJL010000199.1 GCA_937893485.1 uncultured bacterium
AGGGTTTCATAACTCCATCGGTGCCTTTCGCAGAAAGGTGGTTTATAAAAATGAAAGATATTAAACTTGGTTCACATGTCGGCATGTCCGGCAAAGATATGTTTTTAAATTCGGTGCGCGAAGCGGTCTCCTACGGAGCAAACACCTTTATGGTCTATACGGGCGCGCCGCAGAACACACGCAGAAAAGCAGTCTCTGAATTGAATATCCCAGCTGCGTGGGATCTGATGCGTGAAAACCACATCGAAGAATTTGTCGTACATGCACCGTATATCATCAATCTGGCGAACACGGTCAAACCGGACATCTACGAGCTGGCAGTCAATTTCCTGCGCACAGAGCTCGAGCGCACCGTCGCCATGGGCAGCCATGTACTTGTGCTGCATCCCGGTTCCCATGTCAATGCCGGTGTGGAAGCCGGTACCGCACAGATCATCAAAGGGCTGAACGAAGTGCTCACTCCCGACCTTGACTGTGTGATCGCACTGGAGACAATGGCGGGAAAAGGCTCGGAGATCGGCCGCAGCTTTGAAGAACTCGCCCGTATCTACGACGGCGTAAGCTGCAACGACAAGCTGCGCGTCTGCTTTGACACCTGCCACACCAATGACGCAGGTTATGACATCGCAGGCGATTTTGATGGTGTGATCGATACATTTGACCATGTGATCGGCAAAGACCAGATCGCAGTCTTTCATATCAACGACTCGAAGAATCCGCGCGGAGCCGCCAAAGACCGCCACGAAAATCTCGGCAAGGGCGAG
Organism: uncultured bacterium; assembly: GCA_937893485.1. Classification (GTDB taxonomy): domain Bacteria; phylum Bacillota; class Clostridia; order Lachnospirales; family Lachnospiraceae; genus W0P33-017. Next base: position 765 of record CALBJL010000199.1, read on the forward strand.
ATCGGATTGGAAGCGCTCAAATATGTCGTATGGCATCCGGATTTTCTCGACATCCCGAAGATCCTTGAGACTCCATGGTATAAGAATCCGGACAATCCCAAGGACACATGGGCACCTTATAAGGAAGAAATTGCGTTGCTGCGCGAGGGGCATTAGTGCGCTCTTCCGCTCAGATTTCACATCATCATCTGCCTGAATTTCACCAACTGTGTAACACCCTCTGATCCTGTGGATGTTACGCAGTTTTCTTTTTACCTCCGATCACTCTCCATATGATAGCGGCTGACCGCCAAATGCAAAACCGACCAGAATCAACGCTGTAATCATATTTGCCTTTAATGCAATATCCATCGCTGCAATCTTATCCGTTCCATATACAAGCAGAAAATGATTCGTCAGCACGATCATCAGACTCTGCATCAGATTCGTCACGGATGCCGGAATGCCAATCGCAAAAACATCACGCACACATGCGCCCGATATTTTCCGATCCGAGAAAGCGGCAGATAGCCCGTCTGCTTTTTTGACAGTAACATAAATATAATAAATGTCAACAAATGCATTTCCGATCACAGTCGCAATCGCAGCTCCCGCTGCCCCCTGCTTCAATCCAAAAATGAAGATCGGATCCAATCGATGCCCAGATACAAAAGGCGCTGACGCGCTTTGC
>CALBJL010000200.1 GCA_937893485.1 uncultured bacterium
CCTGCAATCAGCTTGCGCACCTGATCCTGTGTCTTTCCACAAAAGCTGCAGCGAATCTTTTCCATATTTTTACCTGCCACTATCGTCTCTCCTGATTAGTTACTGTGATTCGTAATAATGCTGTCGATCAACCCGTACTCTACGGCTTCCTGCGCACTCATGTAGTTATCGCGCTCGGTATCGGCTGCGATCTGCTCCACCGGCTTTCCGGTATTTGCAGCGAGAATCTCGTTTAATTTTTTCTTGGTCTTTAAAATATTTTCGGCTGCGATCTGGATCTCGGTTGCCTGTCCTCTCGCTCCGCCGGACGGCTGATGAATCATAATCTCCGCATTCGGCAGCGCGAAACGCTTGCCCTTGGCTCCGCCGGACAGTAAGAATGCACCCATGCTGGCAGCCATTCCGATACAGATCGTGGATACGTCACACTTGATGTACTGCATCGTGTCATAGATTGCCAGACCTGCGGTAACGACTCCGCCGGGTGAGTTGATATATAAGTGGATGTCCTTCCCCGGATCCTCTGACTCGAGAAATAATAACTGTGCCACGGTCAGGCTGGCAGTCGTCTCATTGACTTCCTCTCCGAGAAAAATAATACGCTCCTTCAATAAGCGGGAATAAATGTCATACGAACGCTCACCCCTGCTCGTCTGCTCAATGACGTAAGGTACTAAACTCATATCAAAAACCTCCTTCAAACCTAATTAGCAAAATGTAGAAAGCAGACTGACCTCATACAAGGTCAGCCTGCTTTGATCTTTCGTTTATTCAGCGTCTGTTTCTGTAGTAGTCTTGGGCTTTGCCTTTGCTCGCTCCTTCACATTCGCCATTACGAACTCTACTGCCTTCTTTACAGCAATATCTCTCTTCATGGACTCCTTCTCAGAATCACCCATGTAATTCTTGAGATCTTCTGCCTTCATGCCATACATAGAAGCCATCTTCTCGATCTCTGCATCAACATCCTCATCAGATGCCTCAATATTTTCTTCTTTTGCGATCTGCTCTAATATGAGACTGCTCTGGATGCGCTGTAATGCCTCCGGACGAACCTGCTCCTTGAGCTTGTCAACCGTCATGCCTGAGAGCTGCAGATACTGGTCAAATGACATGCCCTGTGCAGCGATTCTCTGTGCAAACTCATCAATCATGCCCTCTGCCTGCATATCGATCATCGCCTCGGGAATCTCCATCTTGGACTTATCAATGATCTTCTGGATCGCCTCATCCTCCTTGGTTCCCTTTGCAGCGTTCTCCTTGCGCTCCTGTAACTTCTTCTTTACGTCCTCGCGGTACTCTGCCATTGTATCGAACTCTGATACGTCCTGTACGAACTCATCGTTCAGCTCCGGCAGCTCCTTTGCGCGGATCTCGTTGATCTTTACCTTGAACATTGCGGGCTTTCCGGCTAACTCCTCTGCCTGATACTGCTCAGGAAAAGTCACATTGACCTCAACCTCATCGCCGGTATTCTTGCCAACAAGCTGATCCTCAAATGTATCAATGAAAGAGTGGGAACCGATCTCTAACGGATGATTCTCTCCCTTGCCACCCTCAAATGCAACTCCGTCTACAAATCCCTCGAAGTCGATCACTGCGGTGTCACCCTCTGCAACTGCGCGGTCTGTCACGGTGATAGTTCTCGCATTTGCATTTCTCTGTGTCTCGATCTCGGTATCGATCTCCTCGTCAGATACGCTCGTATCAATCTTGGTTACGGTCACGCCGTTGTACTTGCCCAATGTCACCTCAGGTCTCTTTGCCACCTCCGCGGTAAAGATGAACGGCTTGCCCTTCTCGAGCTGGGTCACATCTACGTTCGGCTGTGATACGACATCCACACCGCTCTCGTCTACGGCTGTGGGATAATTTTTCTGTAACAGCTCATTGGCAGCATCTTCGTAGAAGATCTCTGCGCCATACATCTTCTCGATCATTGCCTGAGGCACCTTGCCCTTGCGGAAGCCCGGAATGGAAATCTTATTTTTCTGCTTATTATATGCTGACTTGATCGCTGCATCTAACGCATCAGCCTCCACCTCGACGGTGAGCTTGACCATATTCTTTCCTAAATCCTCAACCTGTACATTCATTGTAACTGTTTCCTCCTTAAACATTATCTTACATATTTAAAATATATATTATGAAAAGCGCTGCTGCAAAAGGGCATAGCAACGCCTATGCAGTCATTTATGAATTATAACATAGGAATTTCGGAATTTCCACCTCTTTTTTACTTTTTTAGGCAGAATCTATAGAAAAATATGTAACCACACAAAAACAGGATATATCCGCTCACCTGTTTTTGCGCATTTGCGCATCACGGGAGTGCCCGGATATACCCTGTCTCTTTCTGGTCTGCGTTCAAGCTGTCTGTGATCCGCAACCGGAGACGATGAAATTATTTCATCTGCTCTTCCTGCTTTCTGATCATCTTGCGGACCATCTCGCCACCGATAGAACCAGCCTCACGGGAAGAAAGATCTCCGTTGTAGCCATCCTTTAACTGTACGCCTAACTCACTTGCGACCTCTTCCTTAAAACGCTTCATCGCGTCCTTTGCCTCGGGCACTTCCATCTGGTTTGTACCAGTCTTTGAATTGGTTGTTGCCATGATTGTTTCCTCCATCATACTTTTGCTTTTTGAGTATGTTTCCTACTCATTGCTAGTGTTTCCGCCGACACATAAAATATGATAGGTAATTTCTGGCTACTGATCCTGATTGATCCGCATCAGAATCTCATTCATTTTCTTTTTGCGCAGCAGCACTGACAATAAAATCACATAATAGACCACTCCGATGAGCTGCACCGGCTCATAGCCGGAGATCACCTCCGACGCGCCGCCCGTCCCGTACAGACCACTCGTAATCAGTCCGCACAGATCGACAAAGCCGTGTAAAAATACGCACACCCACAGATTCCCCGTCCGGAAATAGATCGCGGCAAACGCCATCCCCATCATTCCGGCTACAACACACTGTACGAGCACGCCGACCGGCTCTGCCCCGATGAGATTTGTCAGATGTGCCGCTCCGAACAGCACGCCGGATACAATCACTGCTCTCCACACACCGGATTTCGTCGCCCCGTAGCGTTCAAGCAATAGCTGCGCAATCGTTCCCCTGCATAAAAATTCTTCCGTCATTCCGACCAGAAACATACACACCGCAAAAACCGCAATCTCATAAACGGGACGCAATACCCGTTCTCCCTCGTAGGCGGCAAACTGCGAGGCTGCCGAGATCACACCGACCACCAGAAAATAGCCGCCGACACCAAGCCCCTTGCGAAAACCGATTCCCTTTTCCAGCAGCACATTCCCGCCGCCGCTCTGCCGGAGCACAACATAGGCGAGCAGTGCCCCGCATGCCTCCTGCAATGCCAATATCGTATATTCCCCGAGCGGAACATTCCGCAGCAGGATCTGCCATGCGATGGAGCACAGCATCATGCCGCCCAGCACAAAGATTTCTGCCAGAACACAGTAGACGAGTGTATGTTTTTTCGCAAACGCTTGCATCTTATTCATTCTTTTTACCCTTCTTTTTCTTCTTCCTTCCTGTTACGCTTTGCCATGCTGTGACAGCTATACCGTCACCTGCTGCCGGCGCAGCATCAGATATGCCGCGAGTATGCAGATCACCGAAGCAGCCGTGCCGCCTCCGATCACAACCGCCTGCACATGTGCGCCGATATACGCTGCCTGCTGTTGTACCCAGTGTGCCAATGCACTGCCGGCACCGGCACCACCCAGATAATTGCTGAAACGCCCACCGCCGATACAGACCGCCATGATCACGACCCAGAAAGCCACGAACGCCGCTTTTCCAAACTTTATGATAGCAGCTCCTAACAGCATCGTAACCGCCGTGCCCGCAAGGGCAAGCAACAACAGATATTTTACACGCATCAGCGGCTCGATGACATCCTCCTGCGGCAGTCCTGCACAGACTACAGACATCAGCCAGCGCTCAATCCCATGCAGCACGACTGCCAGCAGATCAAATATCAGATAGACGATAAATGTAGCTGTCAGATATGCCGGCATCGTCTGTCTGCGCGTCTGCCCCATTGCAATCGCATAATTGTAATTGCTGACCATCTGCGCGGCAGAGAAAAAGCACATATAGACCAGTGCCATCAGCAGCATGATGCCACCCACGAGAACGATACCCTCATCCCTGTCGATCCACGCCATAAGCACTGCAGATATCACAATACCGATACCGACCAGATACATTCCACCCATAAAGGCACTGCCGACAATCATCAGATCCCGAAGAAGCAGCAGATGTTTCCATACATCTTGTACAAACTGTTTCATAAATCAATCCCTCCTGTTATCTATATGCGGCTACACACGCACTTCGATCCGGCGCATGAAAAACCAGCAAATCACCGATATAATCAAAAACAGCACGATACCTGCCAGATCCCATACACAAAATCCGTTTCCGATAGCAGCACCGATTGATGCCAATATTCCGGATTCTCCTGCGTGGATGTCAAATCCCGCCAGTGAGCCGCCAAAGATCGCTGCCAGAATCGTAAATACCAGATACACGACTTTGCCAAACCGGTAGACCAGCATGCCGCTGACCAGTGCCAGACTGCCCGCAATGAGATATACGTTCTGTGCCAGCAGACAGGCTGAAACCGCTTCCATCGGCATCCACTCTGCCGGAGTCAGCACATATACGAGATACATACACACCACCATTCCGACAGTCTGCAGCAGATTCATATAAAGCTTTCCGATCAGTGCGTGCTTTCTCGTTGCCCCATAGCTGATCGCCAACTGTGTATAAGTCACCATATCCACCATTCCGTAGATCATAAACCACAGGCATCCGATAAACAGCATGATTCCCGGCAGGCTGCCCAGCAGATTCATCAGCGTCAGCCGCTCCCCTGAAACCAATGCAAAATAAACCGCAAACGCGGCGGAGGCCAGCAATGCCGATCCGAGCACGCGCCCCGTCCGAATCGTCTCATATTTTAGCGAACGCATCAACCCGCTCATTATTATTCCTCCCTTCCGCACAATGCCACAAACAGATTTTGCAGCGATACCGGCTGTATCGTCACATCATAACCGGCTGCCAGCGACTGTCCCTCTTCCAGCAGTACCGTCACGCCCTTGCTGCGCCCGATCATTTCTGTATGATGAACCGTAAGGCCTGCGCAGGCTGCGTCTACTTCCTCTGCCAGACCGCTCACATGTACGGCGCGCTCCAACAGTTCCTGTGTATCTTCCTCTAATAAAATACTGCCGTCTTTTAAGAAAATGACCTTTTCAAACACATTTGCCGCTTCCTCAATAATATGGGTAGAGATCACAAACGTTCTGCCGGCCGCCTCATGCTCCTCAAGTACCAGCCGGTAAAAATCCTCTCTGGCTACCACATCCAGTCCCGCAACCGGCTCATCGAGGATCGTGATGTCCGCCTTGCTCGCCAGCGCGATGATGATCGTCACCATCGACAGCATACCTTTGGACAGCTTGGAGATCCGCTTTTTCACGTCCAGCCCAAACTGTGCAACGAGCCGCTGCTCCATGTCCCGATCCCAGTTCGGATAATAGATCCGCGCCATGCGCAGATACTCTTTGACTTTGATCGTATTCGGTCCAAGTATGGAAAGTGTGTTAAGCTCCCTCGAAAAACACAGATGATCAAGTGTTTCTCGGTTTTCCCACACCGGCATGCCGTCGTAAAATACGCTGCCCTCCGTCGCCGGATTCTGTGCGGTCAGGATTGATAACAATGTCGTCTTTCCTGCTCCGTTCCGCCCGATCAGTCCGTAGATTTTTCCCTGCTCGATCGTGAGGTTCACGCCGTTCAGCACATTTTTTTTGCCATATTTTTTCTCTATATTTTCACATACTAATTGTCCCATTTTCATTTCCTCCTATTCATGTGTCCGGATCATTTCGATCAACTGATCGCTGCTGATCCCAAGGCTCTTTGCTTCCTCAAGCAGTGCCTTGACATAATTTTCATAAAATGCATCCTTGCGCTTGGCTATGATCTGTTCCTTCGCACCCTTTGCCACAAACATTCCGATCCCCCTCTTTTTATACAGGATTCCTTCGTCTACGAGTAAATTGATTCCCTTTGCCGCCGTCGCCGGATTGATCGTGTAGAGCTTTGCCAGCTCATTCGTGCTCGGCACGCGCTCCTCCTCCAACAAAATACCGCGCAAAATGTCGGTCTCTATCATTTCACTTAGCTGCAAATAAATCGATTTATCCTGAGATAGCAGTTCATTCAAATGTCGCACCTCCTATATCTGTAAGAACCATTTGGTTATGCAGTTCATTACTTGTGTAAGCAACCATATCACCGCGCAGCCATTTTGTCAACACTATTTTCAAATATTTTTCATTGATTTTTATGTGCCGGTAGCGTATACTTGGTAATGCAGACGCGACAAGCGGATATGGCGGAATTGGCAGACGCGCCAGATTTAGGTTCTGGTGTCCATGACGTGCAGGTTCAAGTCCTGTTATCCGCATAAAAAAACCTCAAAGCCTTGATTTTTCAAGTGCCTTGAGGTTTTTTATTGCTATGTATTAAATTCATTCACCAAGGACTGATTAGTCCTCTGTAGACAGGCTTCCCTTGGATGACTTGGTCTTGCTGTAGAGTAACAGCAGCAGGCTTCCGATCACGCCCATAGATACTGCATTTGAGATAGCGGCTACAACACCCTGTGTAAATACAAGGTTTACCGGCTCACTGTACACAACAATATCCAGTACCGGCGCAACGATGATCCATGCAATCGCATTTCCGATGATCTGGAATACGTTGAATAACAGTACGTCCTGCTTACCGAAAGAGCCTTCCTCTACATGGAGCTTCGGCATTACCAGTCCTACGATAAAGCAGGATACACCGGATGCTACGACCCAGCTCCACCATGCGGAACCATACTGTACACTATCTGAAACCGCATGTCCGATGAATGCGATTGCTGCTCCGGCGATCGGTCCGAACAGTGCTGCGAAGAACGCTCCGATACCGTATGCGGTCTGGATCTGCGTCTCCGGAATACCGGTCGGGATCTTCACGAACATGAACAATACTGCAAACAGTGCTGCGCCAAGTCCGGTAGCAACGATGGTCTTTGTGTTGATCTTAAATGCGTCTTTCATACTCTAATTCCTCCTCATATGTTGTTAGTTGATTTTGGTAAACTCGACTGTCCAGTCAGGACCAAAGTCGAGGTGGTGCATCTTGCAAAGGCTGCCTTGACATACTGCCAGAGATACCTTCATCAATTCATTGTTATATATCATCACATCACCTTTGTCAACAAATCCGAAACTTTTCTCGAATAACAGGTCTGCCTCATACGCAGTTTCCCCGTTGTGGCGGACGACGGTATGGATCGTATCTCCGTACGAAAATCCGGCTTTCTGAAAATCCTCGGTATAGATATTTGTCCAGAGGTTTCCAAAGTTCGGATCGTTGATCTCGAAAATGCCCTTTGCATGTCCGTCGGAAAGCTCCGGCTCAAGCAGCTCATGCTCTACGATCTCATCGACCGGGTACTCCGGTCCGACACCCTCAAAATCAATGATGCCGCTCGCCAGACGCGCAGCCGTATAGCCGAACAGGTCTCTACCGTGGAATACAGATGTACCTGCGGTGCTCTTTAAACGGTTGACGCTCTCGTCGATCTCCCTGACAGCCTCGATACCGATAAAGCGCTTGACATGGGTCAGCGCGCCATTATCCGGTGTTACGATATAATATCCGTCTACGGTCTTTGCCACGCATGCCCGTCTGCTCGTTCCCACGCCGGGATCTACGACAGATACATAGATCGTCCCCTTCGGCCAGAACTGTAAGCTCTGGTACAGACGGTAGCTGGCGCTCCATGTATCATACTGCGGCAGTTCATGTGTGCCATCAAAGATCTCAAGCTCCCGGTCTACGGTCTTTACGACTCCGTACATCGAGCTGACAGCGCCCTCCGCATAGGTAAAATCAGTCTGAAACACTAAAATCGGTTTATCAAACATACTCATTGTTTTATCCTCCTGTTGCATTACTTATTTTTATATCGGCTGTAGCATTTAAAACCAGCCGTATACAAACGGATTCCAGAAACGTCCGTGGTTCACAAACGCCGCCATCAGCAATGTGCCGATGAGAACCGCCGCGCACACGCTGACACTGACGATATCGCCCGTCTTTAACGGCCGCTTTGCATACCATGTCCGTTTTTTATTTTTGCCAAAGCCACGCAGATCCATCGCATTACTGATGATCTCCACACGGTTCAGCACCGAAAAAATCAGTGGCACCATGATATGGAATGTGTTGCTCACACGCGTAGATACCTTTTCCTTTTTCGACAGGTCGAGTCCACGGCTCTGCTGTGCCAGCGCGATCTCATGGTACTCTGTAATAATATCCGGAAAATAGCGCAGTGTCAATGCAAATGCGTAACACAGCTTGTAGCTCACCTTGATCGAATTGAGAGAAGCCGCAAATTCACTTGGATTGGTTGTCAGCAAAAACAGCATGCCAAGCGGAATGACCGCCGCATATTTAAAAAACTTGGTCATCTGGTACAACAACTGCTCCTGTGTAACGATATAGCGCGCATTGAACGTAAACAGCAGATGCTTTGTCCCGTAGATCTCAACGCCGTACTGCGGTGCAAACAGGTACGTGAGCGCAAAGTTCAGCACCAGAAACACCAGTGTATAATACATCATCAGCTTCACCTGACGCAGTTTGATGCCGGAGATATGCAGCATTACAAATGAAAATACCAGAATGAGGATCACACTCCGGATATCATATGTAAGCATGACAGCAAATGATAATAGCAAAAAACACAGCAGCTTCGTCACTCCTGAGAGGTTGTACACGAAATTATCCCGTTCAATATAATCAAACAGCTTTGTTTTCATCTGTCCGCACGACCTCCCTCTCATAGTCTATAAAATGCCATACAAATCCGCGGGCATCCTCAATCCCTGCCATCTGTGCGAGTGTGTAGAGCGATGTCAGCTTCAGGCTCGCAGCCTCCGTGATCTCCTCATTTGTGAGAATATCGACCGCAGAACCGTCACCGATCTTTTTGCCGCCGTTAATCACGATCGCATGTGGTGTGTACTCAAGCATCAGATGCATATCATGTGTGATCAGTATGATCGTCACGCCCTGCCGGTTCAGATCACGCAAAAACTCCATGATTTCGGTATAATGCCGGTAATCCTGTCCTGCCGTCGGCTCGTCCAGAATGAGCACCTTCGGGTTCATGACGAGCATGGATGCGATCGTCACACGCTTTTTCTGCCCAAAGCTGAGTGCCGCCACCGGCCATTTCCGGAACTGATAAAGACCGCAGACCTTGAGCGCATGCTCGACCTTTTCTTTTATCACATCCTCCGGCTCGCCATGCAGCCGCAGTCCGAGCGCCACCTCATCATAGATCATCGGCTTGCAGATCATCTGATTGGGATTCTGCATCACATAGCTGATCACCTGCGAGCGCTCCTTGATCGTCTGACCCTTGAGTGAGCGTCCCTCAAATAAAATATCGCCCTCATCCTCGCTGGCAAAGCCGCAGATTACCTTCGCAAGTGTGCTTTTTCCGGCTCCGTTCGTACCGACGATCGACACCATCTCCTGCTGGTGGATCGCAAACGAAACATCCTGTAAAATCTTGCGGTATTTCGTATACTGAAAGGACAAATGATCTACCTTTAAAATCTCCGGTGTCTCCTGCGCCACATGCGGAGTACCGGACTCCATCCATTCTTTTAATTTCTGTTTGTGTGCATCGGTGAGATTCAGCGTCTCAAGCTGTCCGGCATGCATGTCCTCCGTCACGGAAATACCCGCATATTTGAGTGCCGTCACATACAGCGGCTCACGGATACCGAGCTTCGGCAGCATATCCGTCGTCATGAGCTGATCCGCAGGCATATCTGCCACGATCCGTCCCTCCGACACGACAACGACACGATCCACATGCCGGTACAGCACATCCTCCAAGCGGTGCTCGATGATGAGCACGGTCTTGTTGTACTGCTTCTGGATGTTATCGATCAGCTCGATCGCCGTCTTTCCGGTCGCGGGATCAAGGTTGGCAAGCGGCTCGTCAAAAAGCATGATATCGACATTGTCCACCATCACACCCGCAAACGACACGCGCTGCTTCTGACCGCCGGAGAGCTGATGCGGTGAGGCTTTGAGCAGATGTCCCATGTCCACAATATCTGCGACCTTTTGTACGGTCTGCTTCATCTGCTCCTGATCCATGCACTCATTTTCCAATGCAAATGCAATATCCTCGCCCACGGACAGTCCTACAAACTGCCCGTCCGAATCCTATAAGACCGTACCGATCTTCTTGGACAGGTCAAAAATATTGCTCTCCTTTGTCTCTATGCCGTCCACCTTGAGCGAGCCTGTGATCTCACCCTTATAAGAAAACGGAATGAGCCCGTTCAGACAGTGTCCGAGAGTGCTTTTTCCCGATCCCGAAGGTCCTACGATCAGCACCTTTTCTCCCGGATAGATCTTCAGATTGATATCGTACAGCGTCGGCTTGGACTGGCTGAAATACTGAAATCCAAAGTTTTCAAATGAAATAATCGGTTCCATTTTTATCATCCTTTATTCATAAACTAATTTCGGTGCCTTGCGGATGCCCAGCTTCCACGAAGTACCTGTTCCGATATTATATGCGCGCGCAAAGCTTCCCTGATTGATTGCTACCGCCATGCAGTCCAGACTGTTTACATATAACAGCGGCTCTCCGACGTATACATCCGCGAAGCTCTTTGCGTAAGTGATAATATTTTTGTACAGTGTCCGCGTCCCGTTCTCAATACTGATCTCCACACGGTCTCCGTGGTTGATGCCCAGCTCCAGAAAGCTCTCACGGCTGATATTCGTCCACAGGGAACCAAACCGTACATCAAGTACATCAATCGTTCCCGTGATCACATCATTTTCCTTTTTCGGACTGACCGTCGGCAGCTCAATGACACTGTCCACAGCTACCTGCGGTCCGACACCGGCAAAATCGATGACTCCGCCCGCCAGACGCGCCCCGGTGAATACATAGACATCCCTGCCGTGGAATGTGTAGCTCTCTCCGGAATTCGGCAGCCGGTTCACGGACTCGTCAATGACGCGCGCCGCCATGATTCCAGTCATTTTTTTGATATGCGTGAGCGTTCCGTTGTCGGGCGTGATGATGTACTGCCCGTCCACCGTCTCTACCGCGATGCTTCTGCGCGTCGAACCAACACCCGGATCTACGACACTCACAAACACGCTTCCCTTCGGCCAGTAGCTGACGGTCTGGATCAGCCGGTAAGACGCCTCCCAGATGTCATACTGCGGGATCTCATGTGTCAGATCAAAGATCTTCAGCTCCGGATCTACGGAAAATGCCACGCCGTACATCGCGCTGACGGCTCCGTCCGCAGTACCGAAATCTGTCTGCAAAATTAGTGCTTTACTCATAAATATTCCTCTCTGTTTGTTACTTTATGTTTATTCATCATACCGTCGCTATTCGGAGTAATCCGACAACAGCCGAAAATGCGGCCAGTATGTAAACATCGCCTTGCCAAGTATCTTGTCACGACTGACATACTCATAGGAAGTGCCCTCCTTGACCGAATCAACCAGTCCGTTGTCATATGCCTCTTCTGCCCAGTAACGGGCATCTGCGGATACGTTGCGGTTGTCCCCGAGCATCAGGTAACAGTCGTCGGGCACTTCAAACTCATAACCGTCGTTTGCGATCACCCATTTCTCCGGAAGATAATTCTCCTGCAAAGGCTCTGTCGCATCATCGATATAGATCTTTGCATTTTCGATCCTGACGGTCTCTCCCGGCAGACCGATAATCCGCTTGATATAATTTTCTTCCTCGTCCACCGGATATTTGAAAATCACGACATCAAACCGCTCCGGATCGGAAAATTTATAGGCGAGCCGGTTGCCAAACAGCCGGTCTCCCGGTGAAATCAGTGTCTCCATCGAGGAGGACGGTACGACCGAATTGACGAGTACCACACGTGTCAGGAAAAAGGAAATGATGACTGCTGCCACCATGACCTCTACCCAACTGAGCAGTTCCCGCAGCAGGGACGTTTTTTTCTCCCCGTCCTTCTGTGCCTGTTCTGTGCCAGCCGTCTCATTCGCTGTTGTCTCTGTATCCGGCTGACCAGTCGTGGTCTGCTGTTCCTGCGGTGTATGTTCCGGCTGACCACCCTGTGTCTGCGCCAGTGTTTCCTGTGTGTCTCTTTCCTGATTCATTTATCTGCTATAATTCCTTCCTGATTCTATTTTAACTGTGCCAGCAGCGACGTTCCGATCGTGCCCTCCGGCATACGGACACCGAAATTATCCGCGATCGTAGCTCCGATCACTGCAAAGGTGTCGGTCTGCGGCAGCTCTCCCGCGCCCTCAAACGACGGTGAATATGCTAAAAACGGCACCTTTTCTCTCGTGTGATCCGTACCTGTGTATGTCGGGTCGTTCCCGTGGTCTGCCGTTAAAATCAGCAGATCATCGTCGCGCAGCAACGGCAACAATTCACCAAGCTTTTGATCAAAGCGCACCAGCTCCTGTCCATAGCCGATCGGATTGCGCCTGTGTCCCCACAGCGCATCGAAATCGACCAGATTCACAAAGCAAAGTCCCATAAAATCGCGCGCCGCGATCTCAATCGTCTGCTCCATGCCGTGCACGGAGGAATTGGAATGATTGCTCTCCGTGATGCCCTCGCCGACAAAAATATCGTTGATTTTTCCGACGGAAATCACATCAAAGCCCGCATCCTTTAACGCATTCAGTGCCGTTGCTCCGGTCGGCTTGAGCGCATAGTCATGCCGATTGCTCGTGCGGACAAACTCACCCTTCTTTTTGCCGACATACGGGCGGGCAATGACACGCCCCACGCGCCACTCGTCGCGCATCGTGAGCTCCCGCGCGATCTCGCAGTAATGATAGAGGTTGTCCAGTCCCATCGTCTCCTCATTGCCACAGATCTGCAGCACCGAATCCGCAGACGTATAGACGATCATCGCTCCTGTCGCGATCTCCTCCTCGCCCAGCTCGTCGAGGATCTCCGTTCCACTGGCTGCCTTGTTGCCGATGATCCGCCTGCCGCAGCGCTGCTCCAGCTCCTCAATCAGCTCCTTGGGAAATCCGGTCTCCGTAAAGGTGATAAACGGTTTTTTCGTCTCAATGCCCATCATTTCCCAATGACCGGTCATTGTGTCTTTTCCGTTACTGCGCTCACACATCGGCATATAATAGCCCAGCGGCTGTTCCACCGGTGGCACCTGCTTCAGCGCCTTCAGATTACCAAGTCCCAGCTTTTGCAGATTCGGCAGTTCAAACGGCTCGCCCGCTGCTGCCATGCGCTCGGAAATATGTCCCAGCGTATCGACACCGACATCGCCAAACCGCGGGGAATCCTCCATTGCTCCCATTCCTACCGAATCGAGTACGATCGTAAAAATACGGTTATATTTATGATTACCCATGTTACCCAGACCTTTCTAATTTTCCGGCTGCTCCTGTGCCTTTACAAGTTTTACGATACGGCTCGTCCCTAAGCGTGCCGCACCCAGATCCATGAATTTTTCTGCATCCGCGATACTGCTGATGCCTCCGGCTGCCTTCATGCGCACACCCGCTCCGATATGCTTTGCAAAGAGCTCGATATCCGCAAATGTGGCTCCGGCGGTCGAAAATCCGGTCGAGGTCTTGATAAAATCTGCGCCGGACGCGGTCACGATCTCACACATTTTGATCTTTTCCTCATCCGTAAGCAGGCAGGTCTCGATAATGACCTTTAAGATCCTGTCCCCACACGCCGCTTTGACCGCGCGGATCTCGTTTAACACGTAGTCGTAATTTTTTGCCTTTAACATGCCGACATTGATGACCATATCGATCTCGTCTGCACCGTTTTGCACGGCATCCTGTGTCTCGAATACCTTGCAGGCAGTCGTGTGGTTGCCGTTCGGGAATCCGATCACGGTACATACCGGAATCTTTCCCTGCATATAGTCTGCTGCCTGCTTCACATAGCAGGGCGGGATGCAGACAGACGCGGTGTGGTATTTCATCGCATCATCGCAGATCCCTTTGATCTCCTCCCAGGTACTCGTCTGCAACAGCAGTGTGTGGTCGCAGACCGCGAGTATCTCTTCTATTTTTCTACCCATCAGTTATTTTTGCTCCTTCTATCAAAATATTATTCGCCGCTTAACGTCCCCGGTCCAAATCCACAGGGAAGCAGCTCTTCCAGCGTATAAGTCTGCGCAACCCCATCCTTTGTGCCGAGCACCACGCGAAACCGCTTCGGATCGCAGAACTCCATCATGACCTGTCTGCACACGCCGCACGGCGCACAGACCTGCTCCGGCTCCGAAGTATCATAGCCGCCGACGATCGCGATCGCCGTAAACGCACGCGCGCCCTCACTGACTGCCTTAAAAAAAGCGGTCCGCTCCGCACAGTTCGTCGGTGTATAGGCGGCGTTTTCTATATTGCAGCCCTCGTAGACGGTTCCGTCCTCCGTGAGCAGCGCCGCTCCCACCGTCCAGTGGGAATACGGTGTATATGCCTGTTTCCGCGCATGCAGTGCACATGCGACTAATTCCTGATCGTTCATGCTATTGACTCCCTCTGCCATACAATGTTCACGTTCCGGTTCAAACCGCTATTTCTGCTCCTGTGCGTCCTGCGCGATCAGCTCCCGGAGCGCCTCTACCGCCGTGAGTATCGCCTGCTCGGTATCATGCACCTGTGCGTTTGGAAGCCCCTGCTTTGCGCGCTCCTGATTGGCGACAACCAAAAAACAGGAACCGACCCGCACACGCAGAAAACTACCCGCGATAAACAGCGCAGCCGACTCCATCTCCGATGCGAGACATCCCATGCGCAGCCACGCCTCCCATTTATTCTGCAGCTCATAGCTCACCGGCATCACCTCCGGCTCATGCTGACCGAAAAACGAGTCCTTGCACTGTACCACACCGGTGTGATAAGTGATTTTCTGCTTTTTCGCAGCATGGATCAATG
>CALBJL010000201.1 GCA_937893485.1 uncultured bacterium
TCCCATGCTCCGCTGTAAACAGACAGCGGAGCTGCTTTTTTCCGGCATAGAACAGGAAGCCATCGAGGATTTCCGTGAGATGGAGTTCGGGGCATTTGAATATAAAAATTATGAGGAACTGAATGGTGACCCGCGTTATCAGGCATTTATTGACAGCGGCGGTCAGACGGATTTTCCAGAGGCGGAGACGCAGGCGCATTTTCGTGAGCGTGTCATCCGTGCGTTTGCACAGTGTGTGGATCATATGTTGTCCCATCAGCCACAGAATGCCGCGGATCAGGCATATGCATTTGTAGTGCACGGTGGCACGGTCATGGCGATCCTGAATGCCTATGCGCAGCCACACAGACCGTATTTTGATTGGCAGATCCCTGCCGGAGCCGGGTATCGCTGCGAACTGGAGGCTGCGCCGGAGGGTGTGTATCTGACGCATATACAGCGGTTAGACCCGGACGAAGAAATTGAAAATTTATAGAAAAGATAGACAAAACTGCTGTTTTGTATAGGTGATCTGGACAACATTTCTGCATTGAATATTCTATAAATGGGCATTCTTTTGTATACTCTATCATAAGAATAAATTTACACTTAGAGGAAGATGAGGTCTATTATGAGTATTACACAGTCTATTGAACGTGGAGCATTTAGCTTAGCCATTGATGGAGTTTTAAAACACATCAATAAAGATCGTGAAAAAGGTCTGTTACAAATTTTGGATTTAACACAAAAGTTAATGGGTGATAATTTTGGAGAGGCTGCCTATGAGGGAGCAAAGAAGATGATCACCGATCCCGATAGCAAGTGGATGCGTTATGTAAACCGTCTGCTGGATGAAACTGATCCGCATGTCGCAAAAATGACAGCCTTAAACCTCGGTTATCAGGCTGCTTTCGTGGGCACCAAGACGATCCGTAAAATGCGTGAGGAGCATCAGTGCAACATTCCGTGGTTGATTCTGATGGATCCCACCAGTGCCTGCAACCTGCATTGTAAGGGATGCTGGGCAGCCGAGTACGGCAATAAGCTGAATCTGACATTTGATGAGATGGATCGGATCGTTACAGAGGGCAAGGAGCTGGGCATTTATTTCTATATGATGACCGGTGGCGAGCCGTTAGTCAGAAAAGCAGATATTATCAGGCTTTGTGAGAAGCATAACGAGTGTGCGTTCCACTGCTATACGAACGGCACACTGGTAGACCAGAAGCTGTGTGACGACATGAAACGTGTCGGAAACCTGTCATTGTCGATCAGTCTGGAGGGCTTTGAGGATGCCAATGATTTCCGTCGTGGAGACGGTGTGTATAAGAAAGTGCTGGATGCGATGGATCTGTTACATGAGAATGGACTGATCTTTGGTAATTCCGTATGTTATACATCCAAGAACATGATGTCTGTCACGAGTGATGAGTTCTTTGATCTGCTCATTGAGCATGGCAGCCGTTTTGCATGGTATTTCCATCTGATGCCGGTAGGTATGAAGGCGACTCCGGAGCTTATGCCGAGCAAGGAGCAGAGAGAGTATATCTACCACCGCATCCGTGAGGTACGTGGCATGACCGGCGGAAAAGAGATCTTTGTGATGGATTTCCAGAACGATGGAGAGTATGTCGGCGGATGTATCGCCGGAGGACGAAACTATTGCCATATCAATCCGAACGGAGATGTGGAGCCTTGTGTATTTATCCACTATTCCGGAGCAAATATCCGTGAGAAGTCACTGCTTGAGTGTCTGAAGCAGCCGCTGTTCATGGAATACAGAAAGGGTCAGCCGTTCAACGACAATATGCTGCGTCCTTGTCCGATGCTGGAGAATCCGGAGCTGCTCGTAGAGATGGTTCACCGTTCCGGTGCACATTCTACGGATGTTGAGCAGGCGGAGCCGGTAGAGCATCTGTGCGAGAAATGTAAGGAATACGCAGATAACTGGACACCTACGGCAAACAAGCTGTGGGGCTGCGGACACTTCACAAAGAAGGGTTATGTAAACTTCGCAAGCGAAGAAGAAAAAGCAAAATTATAAAACTGTCTGGCAGTGAAATCAATGCGCCTCCCGATGGCAGAAATGTCATCCGGAGGCGTGTTTTGATGCGCACGTTTTCCATACTCTTTTTTATTTAAAAAATAAATATTTTATGCTAAGATGTAACTATTCGAGAATAGGACGGGAACAGAAAAGGGAAAGTAATGTTATTAGACGGGAAAAATGGAGAACGATTATTATGCGAAAAGCAAGGTGACGGCTCATTGAAGCTGTGTCGGGTATTCGGCAGTCTCGATACACTCATGCTGCCCGAAACAGCGGAGGGTGATCCGATCACGGTGATCGGTGCGTATTGCTTTGCGGAAAAAGGGCATTTGTCGGAGGCTCTGACTGATGAGCTCCGTGCCGCAGGTCTCGGCGATGGAACGACAGCCACAGAAGGGCGTCTGCGGCCGCTCAACGGCAATTATTTACGGGAGATCAGCCTGCCGGACAGCGTTGTCTGTCTGGAAACGTATGCCTTTTATAATTGCAGAAAGCTCGAACGGCTCACGGTCGGCGCAGCACTGCGGGAGATAAACAGTGATGCCTTTATGAATTGCCGTGCGCTTCACACACTCGTGCTGCGTGCCGCGGCATCGGAGGCGACCGGACTGCCGTTTTTGCTGAATCAGCTAAATGCAGAGCTGTGTGTGGAGTTTGAACAGGGAGAGCGGGTGCGTCTGCTTTATCCGGAATACAGCGAGAGCTATGAGGAGATCGGTCCTGCACATATATTCAGCCTGCATGTGGAGGGCGAGGGCTATCGCGCCAGAAGACAGTTTGTGAATGGTGTTTTGGATATCAGGGGCTATGATACGGTTTTTGAAAAGGCATGCAATGAGGAGCAGTTTGTGACACTCATGAAGATGGCGATCTATCGCCTGAACGATCCGTATGAGCTGTCGGCGGAGGCAAAGTCCCGTTATGAGTCTTATCTGAAAGTACACGAAGTGCCGATCTTAGAGCAGCTTGTCCATGCGCAGGACGAGGAAAATCTGCGCCTGCTGTGCGGACAGCCGCTGATCTCGGACGATGCGGTACAGGCGGCAGTGATCCGTGCAGTCGCAGAGGGCTGGACACGGGGCGTTGCCGGTATTATCCGATGGAGGAATGCAGATGCATAAAGGAAGCCGGCATATAGAGACACAGACGGAGTGGGAATGCCGGATGTTCGGCAAAGTAATAGAATATTTACAGGACGAGCTGTGTATTGACCTGCCGTATATGGAGCGGGCGCTCTCGGCGCTGGAGCCGAAGGGAAAAGAAAACATCCATGCGTTTGCGACAGAGGGAATCCATCTGTATTATCCGCCCGCACATTATCTGAAATTGTTTGAGGAAAATGAGTTGTTTTTGCGGCGTGCCTATCTGCATACGGTGCTGCATTGTCTGTATGCGCATCTGTGGCAGCGCGCAAACAGGGCAGAAGGCTTGTGGAATCTCGCGTGCGATATTGCGGTAGAAGCCGTGATCGACAGCCTGGATCAGCCGTCTACAAAGCGGCTGCTCAGTTGGACGCGCCAGCAGGTTTATGGGCGCCTGCGGGAGCAAAAGCCGTATTCGGCGGCAGGGATCTACGGATGGCTGGAGCAGGAACCGCCGGAGCATTTATCCCTGCTGGCACAGGAGTTTTACACGGACGATCACGCACTCTGGGGCAGCAGACAGAAACAGAGTCCCATGCCGGGTCAGGGCGAATCGCCGGATCCTGTGCAGCAGAAATGGCAGCAGATCTCCAGACGGGTACAACTACAGAAGGAGAAAAGCGACCGGACGCAGGATGCGGCAGCCGCTGCCTTGCAGCAGGAAATACTTGCACAGAGAAAACGGAGAAGTTATAGGGATTTTTTGCTGAAATTTGCCGCTTTTCATGAGCAGTTACGGGTTGATATAGACACATTTGACCTGAATTATTATACTTACGGGCTGCGCACCTATGGCAATCTGCCGCTGATCGAGCCGGTGGAGACGCGCGAGGAGCACCGGATCAGGGAATTTGTCATAGCGATCGATACAAGCTATTCGACGAAGGGAGAGCTGGTGCGCGCCTTTTTACAGGAAACGCTGCACATTCTGCTGGAAAAACAGATGTATTCGGATGCGGCACACATTCACCTGATCCAGTGTGACGATGCGGTGCAGGAGGATGCTGTGATCACGGACATGCGTCAGGCACAGGAATTGCTGGTGCATTATGAGATCAAGGGCGGCGGCAGTACCGATTTCCGACCGGTCTTTCGCTATATTGAGCAGCTTCGCGGAAAGGGAGCGCTGCGTGAGCTTGGCGGGCTGATTTATTTTACGGATGGAAACGGCACATATCCGGCAGAAAAACCGGATTATCCGTGCGCATTTGTGTATCTGGATGACTATTGTGAGACAGATGTCCCGGTGTGGGCGATGCGGCAGCGGCTGACAGAAGCTGATTTGCGAGTCGTAGGCTGAGTGACAGATCAGCTCAGAAAGCCAGTTTACGTGGGTGCAACGGAGATATAGGAGGAAAGAAATTTATGAATATCGCACAGGCAAAGGAAGAGATCAGGCATACTGTGCAGGCGTATCTGAAAAAGGATGACAAGGGCGATTACCAGATTCCGGCGATCCGGCAGCGGCCGGTTTTACTGATGGGGCCGCCGGGCATCGGAAAAACCCAGATTATGGAGCAGGTGGCACAGGAGTGCAGCGTGGGACTGGTCGCGTATACGATCACGCATCACACGAGACAGAGCGCGGTCGGGCTGCCGCTGATCTGCGAGGAAACCTACGAGGGACAGGTCTATTCCGTGACAGAGTATACAATGAGCGAGATCATTGCGAGCGTCTACCGCTGTATCAGGGATGAGGGGAAAAAAGAGGGAATCCTGTTTATCGATGAGATCAACTGTGTATCGGAGACACTGACGCCCGCGATGTTACAGTTTTTGCAGTGCAAAACGTTTGGTAACCGCGCCGTACCGCAGGGATGGATCATCGTCGCGGCGGGCAATCCGCCGGAGTACAATCGCTCCGTGCGCAGCTTTGATATGGTGACGCTGGATCGTGTCCGGCTGATAGAAGTAGAGGCAGAGCTGGATATATGGCTGAATTATGCCGCTGATAAACATATACACGGGGTGATTACCAGCTATTTACAGCTCCGTAAAAACAATTTTTACAGAATTGAGACAGATGTGGATGGTCTGCGCTATGTGACGGCGCGCGGCTGGGAGGATCTGAGTGCGCTGATGCAGGTCTATGAGGAGCTGGAGATTCCGGTTACAGAGGAGGTTGTCCGCGAATATCTGCGTCTGCCGGATGTGGCTGAGGATTTTGCGGCATACTATGATCTGTACCGGAAGTATAGGGATGATTACGGCATTCATGAGATTTTGCGCGGAAATGCGCAGCCGGCGCTTTATGAGCGGTTATTAAAAGCCGGATTTGATGAGCGCGTCGCCGTGGTCAATCTGCTGCTCGATGCGCTGAAAGAGCCGCTGAACCGCATGTTTGAGGAAAAGACATTTACCGGAACACCGCAGAGTGAGGCGCTGGCAGATGCGATGGGACATGCCTTTGATTTTTTGGAGGATGCATTCGGGGCGGATGGCTCGCAGGAGATGCTGTTGTTTGTGACAGGGCTGACGATGTATAAGGAGGCAGCGGTCTTTCTGGCGATGAATCCGCAGCCGAAGTATATGAAATACAACGAACTGCTTCTCGGAGGCGGTCGTAGAAGGAAACTATTACAAGAATTAAAACAGGATTAAACAATTGAACGATTGAGGATTTCGCAGCTATTTGAAGGATGTGGGGACATGCAAGCACATTGTTAAGAGGTCGCAGCTCCCGCAAGCGTGTCTGTTTTGCTTTCACCTGCTAAAATATTTCACAAACAGAATACTACTGCGTCCACAGCCCGGTAGCCCAGATAATAAAAATAGTTTCGCAAATGCCTAATATAATAAATGAAAGGACAAAGGCAGATGGGATTTTTTACAGAAAATGAACTGGAGACATTTGATTTTACGGAGAGCTATGTGTCGGAGCTGCGGTTCGGCATCGGTTCATGTTATCTGGTGGCGGATAACGTGAAGATCTTAGAAAAAAACAGCAAGAATCGGGATATACGCACGATGCGCACGAACGGGCTGATGCTCCGGATCGTGGAGCCGCAGGTGCTCGCGGTGATTGAGGAGGGCTGCAAAATCTATAATGCGGATGGCATTTTACAGCAGGAGGTCGCTGATCGTGTGATGGAGCCAGAGGAGTATGCGGCGCTTTGCAGCACGTTGGAGGGCGCTGAGATCTATGGGCTGAAAAAAGAGGGCACAACCTATGAAATCGGAATTGACGGGGAAGAACATTCCTATACGATCCGGATTCAGGGCACGGCAGACACTCAGGAATGGGAGCGATTCATGAATTTGTCCTGATAGCAGCAGACAACAAGAATAATCCACCGCTTTTTCCACATACTAGCCATATAGTACACAATATGGAAAGCAGGAGGAATGCTAAGATATGAAAGCCACAGGAATAGTACGCCGTATCGATGATCTGGGAAGAGTCGTTGTACCGAAAGAGATCCGCAGGACGCTGCGCATTCGAGAAGGCGATCCCTTAGAGATATTTACAGACCGGGAAGGAGAGATCATCCTCAAAAAATATTCGCCGATCGGAGAACTCGGACAGTTTGCGGGACAGTATGCGGAGGCGATGGCGCAGACGACCGGACATCTCGTGTGTATCACGGACAGAGATCATGTGATCGCGGCATCCGGTGCCGGAAAGCGGGAATTTGAAGGAAAGCCGGTCAGCCGGGAGCTGGATCAGCTCATGGAGGATCGCGGCACACTGGTTGCGAGCAGCGACGAGAATGATTTTATGCGGATCACGCTGGATGACAACGGATCCTACGTGACACAGGCGATCAGCACGATCATCTGTGAGGGAGATGCGATCGGCGCGGTCATTCTCTATGATAAAAATGACAAAAACCGCATGGGAGAGACGGAGAACCAGTTGGTGCTCATCGCGGCGGGCTTTCTGGGAAAACAGATGGAGCAGTAGCGTCGCTCGCGACTCTTTTTTAATAAAACCCCTCTTTGGACTTTCATTTTATCGTATAAGTAAGTATAATAGGAACGATAAAATGAAGAAAGAGGGGCTTTCTTAGTTATTATGGAAAAAAATCAGAACCAGAATCAGACAAAACATAAACATAAAAAACGCAGCAGGACAAGGCTGAAGGTCATATTGATCTCACAGATTATTTTACTTACGCTCATTCTGGGCGCGCTGGCGCTTTACTTTTTCGGCGGCTATGCCAAAAAGATCAATGAACTGAAAGCAGATGCCGATTTGAAGGTGAGCAATTCTACCATTGATACGTTCCGCGCTTCGCAGACCAGTGTGGTCTACGATGTGAACGGAAAAGAGATTACGGTCGTAAAGGGCGAGAAGGACAGCTATTATCTGACCTTCGACCAGATTCCCGAGGGTGTGAAGGGAGCGATCATCAGTATTGAGGACAAAAAGTTTTATAAGCACCGTGGTGTGGATTTCAAGGCGATCGTCCGTGCGGCAGTTGCCATGATTAAAAACCAGAAGATCACACAGGGCGGCAGTACGATCACACAGCAGCTCGCGCGGACGGTTTTTTTGTCGAATGAAAAGTCGTGGGAGCGAAAGGTCGAGGAGATCTTTATCGCGGTCGGACTGGAGCACAAATACAGCAAGGAACAGATCTTAGAGTTTTATCTGAACAATATTTATTTTGCCAACGGATATTACGGCATTGAGGCAGCAGCGCGCGGATATTTCAACAAGGGAGTGGCAGAACTGTCACTGGCAGATCAGGCGATGCTGTGCGGCATCCCGAACAATCCGACCATTTACGACCCAGTGGAAAATCCGGACAATGCGGTCGCAAGGCGGAACCGTATCCTCAAGCAGATGTATGAGGATGGAAAGATTTTACAGGATACTTATGAGGAACAAACGCAGCAGGAGCTCAAGCTCAACCGTCCGAAGCGGAAAAAATATGATTATGTAGAGACCTATACCTACTATTGTGCGACGCGGGCTCTGATGGAAATGAACGGATTCGAGTTCCGCAATGATTTTGCGGATCAGGTGGAAAAGGATGCCTATGACGAGGCATACGATGAAATGTATGCGGATTGCCAGAAGACGTTATTTACCGGAGGTTACCGGATCTATACGTCGATCGATCTGAATGCGCAGAATGAGCTTCAGGCATCCATTGATGAGGGTGTGAGCGGATTTACGGATACGACGGAGGACGGCATTTACCAGCTGCAGTCCGCAGGCGTATGTATCGACAATGAGACCGGACATGTGACGGCGATTGTCGGCGGCAGAAGTCAGGATTTTACCGGACACACATTAAACCGTGCGTACCAGAGCTTCCGTCAGCCGGGCAGCTCGATCAAGCCGCTGATTGTATACACGCCGCAGTTAGAGCGCGGTTATACGCCGGATTCGATCGTAAAGGACCAGAAATTCGAGGGTGGACCGTCGAATGCAAACGGAATATATTCCGGAAATATCACGCTGCGCTACGCAGTGGAGCAGTCGAAAAATACGATCGCATGGAAGCTGCTGGAGGAGCTGACACCAAAGGTCGGACTCGGATATCTCAAAGAGATGAATTTCTCCAAGATTGATGCGCGGGATGAAGTGCCAGCCGTGGCGCTTGGCGGATTTACTTACGGTATGTCTGCAGTGGAGATGGCGAGCGGTTTTGCAACGATCGAAAACGATGGTGTCTACCGTGAACCAACCTGTATTGAGCGGATCGAGGATACAAACGGTGACATATTGTATGAGACACAAACAGAAGGAAAAACGGTCTATGAGCAGAATGCGTCGCGCATGATGACTGATATTCTGGCCGGAGTCATGACACGTGGTACAGCGCGGGGACTTGATCTGGGCGACATGCCGTCCGCAGGCAAGACCGGAACGACGAACGACCACAAGGACGGCTGGTTCTGCGGTTATACAAGATATTACACGACGGCGATCTGGGTCGGCTATGACACGCCGAAGGAAATGAAGGATCTGTCCGGATCGACTTATCCGGGTCATATCTGGCAGGATTTTATGAAAAAAATACATGAAGGCAAGGAACCACTGGATTTTATGCCATATGTCGGCTATAATGACAGTATTCATGTAGCAGAGCCGGAAGAACCCGAAGAACCGCAGGAAGAGCCAGAAGAGCCAGAGGAACCTGACGAATCAGAGGAGCCGCAGGAACCGGAGAAACCGATAGATATACCGGGCGAAGTGGATGAACCGGATGAACCGGATACACCGGATACGCCCGATGAGTCGGTGGATATACCGGGTGAGGTGGATGAACCGGATACACCGGACACACCCGATACACCGGAGGAGCCGGATACGCCACAGAATCCGGATGATGGCAGCGGGGATGGCGAAGTGATCATTATTGATTGACGAAGGGAAAAGGAGAACGAGATGAAAACCTATGGATTTGGAGTAGACATTGGAGGAACCACAGTAAAGCTGGGTCTGTTCCGCACGGACGGAACCCTATTGGATAAGTGGGAGATCCCGACCAGAAAGGAAGATGACGGCGCACACATCCTGCCGGATGTAGCGGATGCGATCAAGGAAAGGATCGCGGAGAAAGCGATTGATCCGTCGGATGTACAGGGCGTAGGAGTCGGCGTACCGGGACCTGTGACTCCCGAAGGCGTTGTCCGCAAATGTGTCAATCTCGGATGGGGTGTTTTTAATGTCGAAGATACACTTTCCAAACTGACCGGTTATCCGGTAAAGGCAGGAAATGATGCGAACGTAGCGGCGCTCGGAGAGATGTGGCAGGGAGCCGGAAAAGGAGCGACCAATATCGTTATGGTGACGCTCGGCACAGGAGTCGGCGGCGGAGTGATCGTAGATGGACATATCGTGGCGGGAGCGACCGGAGCAGGTGGAGAGATCGGACATATTCCGGTCAAGGATGACGAGACACTGGTCTGCGGATGCGGCAAGCAGGGATGTCTGGAGCAATATGCTTCCGCAACGGGCGTTGTGACGCTGACGAAGCGCGCATTGGCGGCGAGTGACGAGCCGAGCAGTCTGCGGGATCTGTCAGAGGTGACAGCAAAGGATACATTTGATGCGGCAAAGGCTGGTGATAAGCTCGCGCTGGAGGTATTGGAGCAGTTTGGCAAGATTCTCGGAAAAGGTCTGGCAGCGGTTGCCTGCGTGGTCAATCCTGAGACATTTGTCATCGGTGGCGGAGTGTCAAAGGCAGGTTCGATCATTACGGATGTGATTGCAAAATATTATGTGCCGAATGCGTTCCATGCGTGCAGGGATGCGCAGTTTAAGCTGGCAGAGCTGGGAAATGATGCCGGTATGTACGGTTGTGTACAAATGATCCTTTAAAAAATAAAAAAAGGACTAGACAAAAAACGAAATCCATGCTATTATAATCTTCGCTGTGGTGCTAACCGCACGGCGGCGAAGATGGCAGGATTTTCAGATCCTCACTTCGATGCGTGGCTCAGCTTGGTAGAGCGCTGCGTTCGGGACGCAGAGGTCGCAGGTTCAAATCCTGTCGCATCGACTTCCGAAGATAGTAGGAGACAGTTAAATAACGATGCGTGGCTCAGCTTGGTAGAGCACTACGTTAGGGACGTAGGGGTCGCAGGTTCAAATCCTGTCGCATCGATTGCCAATTAAACAATGTGAACAGAGTAGGTGTCACGCGTTAAGTACCAAAGGATGGGAGTTGCCTTTGGGCGAAAAGCAAATCAGCTTGCGGTGTGGCATCGCATCCGCTGTCTACATGATAACATAGATGATCTGTAACAATTCCGTTACAGATTTTTTTATTTGATAGAAAATTCCTATCAAATAAAACGGTTATGTTATCAAAAACAGAATAAGGAGCCCTGTTCCGTCTCTCAAAGGAAAGGAACAGCACATGAACAACAAGAAAGCACACAGCTATGTCTACCAGATCGTGATTATGGGGCTATTGATCGCAATGGATGTGATCCTGACCAGATTTTTGTCGATCTCCACACCGGTCACCCGTATCGGCTTCGCGTTTGTCGCCCGCGTGATCGCAGCGATTGTACTTGGACCGCTTCAGGCGGCGGCAGCAGCAGGTATTTCTGATTTTATCGGGGCGATCGCATTTCCGAGTACCGGCGCCTATTTTCCGGGATTTACGTTGACCGCTATGATGTTCGGGCTCATTTATGGTCTGTTTTTACATCAGAAAGTCACGCCAGCCCGTATTACAGGCGCAGTCGTAAGCAGTCAGATTGTTTGTAGTCTGGGATTGAATACCCTGTGGCTGACGATCATCACAGACAGCAATTTTATAGCGCTGCTGTCGACAAGACTGCTTCAGTCACTGGTGACCTGCATTGTACAGATTGCTACGATCCTGGCGCTTCAGGGTGCGTTTGTACTGATCAAGCGTCAGGTGCGGACCGCAGAATAGACCGGGGAAAATACAAGTGTAACCGATCAAAATATACGGTGTCATTTAGGATGGACGCGGCAATGTGCTCCATCCTTTTTGCTTTATGCATTGCTTTTGACGATATGTGCACATACAAAAGACATACGAAAGAGAAACAGAAATGGTCAGAGGGAGTAAAAATATGTCAGAACAGGAAATACTGGATTTATATTTGGCGAGGAATGAGGAGGCAGTGAGAAAGTCGGAGGAGACTTACGGAGCTTATTGCCATACGATTGCTTACCGCATCCTGCAGGATGAGGGAGAGGCAGCAGAATGTGTTAATGATACATGGTTTCAGGCATGGCGCACGATACCGCCGACGATACCACATCATCTGGGCGCGTATCTGGCGAAGATCACGCGCAATCTGTCGCTCAACCGCTATCGCCGCGCGCATCAGAAAAAGCGTGAGGCAGACCGCGTAGCTGTGTGCATTGATGAATTGCAGGAGTGCCTCGCATCTGACTCGACCCCTGAAACATCCTATGAGCAGTCGTTTCTCGGACAGGTCATCAATGATTTTGTGCGTGATCTGCCGCGAGAGGAACGTATGATGTTTGTAAGAAGATATTTCTATATGGACTCGGTAGCGGAAGTGGCGGCGCATCTGGGATGCAGTGAGAGCAAGGTCAAGACGACGATGTTCCGTACGCGAAAAAAGCTACAGGAGATTCTGATTCGAGAGGGGGTATATGCATGACATCGGAACAGTTATTTGAAGCGGTCGGAGAGATCGATGAACAGTGGGTTGCAGAGGCGGCAGAGCCTGCCACAGACCGGAGCATACAGATGGAACAGCGTCAAAAACAGAAAAAGCACCGCTGGGGACGGATTACTGTGGGTGTAGCGGCGGCAGCCGCAGCAGTCATTATCGTGCTGCCGAACCTGAGCCCGTCCGTGGCATATGCGTGGGAAAAAGTCCCTGTGCTGCGGACAATCGTAAAAGTTGTCGTCTGGCGTGATTATCGGGTGGAGGAAGGCCGTCGGGAGGCGGATATTTCCGTGCCTCAGGTCAAGGTTGAGCCGCAGGATCAGGCGGACGATGCCGTAAAGGAGCAGTTGCAGCAGTCCGCAGACCGGATCAATGCCACGGTAGAGGAGATGACCGATCAGATCATTGCTGAATTTGAGGCAGGATTGAAGGACGATCCGAACGGGCAGGGCGCGGACAGCATTCATGTCGGACATGAGGTAGTGACGGACACCGACCACTATTTTTCACTGAAAGTATGGAATCTGGAAGTGCAGGGCAGCGGATATGAGAAGGATTATTATTATACGATCGACCGCGAGACCGGAAAGACCGTATCGCTCGCAGACCTGTTCACGGATGATAGCTATGTACAGACAATCAGTGATGAGATCAAACGGCAGATGCGTGAAGAGATGGCAGAGGATGAGAATGTACAATACTGGCTGGATGATCCGGAGGTGGAAGAATGGAATTTTGACCGGATTGCTGCAGACCAGAGCTTTTACATTACAGACCGCGGAACGCTCATGATCTGCTTTAATGAGGGCGACGTTGCTCCAATGTATATGGGCTGCGTGAGCTTTGAGATGCCGACAGAGATCTGGTCGGCAGTTGACTGATTCGCCCGCTTCGGTTATGATGAAAAAAGATAACTGATCATATAGGAGTGAGTATCATGGCGGAGAAAAAATGGAAGCTGGGAGATCTGGAGTTTGACAGTGAGAAAGAATATCTGGATGCGACGAAGGATCTCAAGAAAATCAAGCAGATCATGGAAAAACACGACATTACGAAGCCTGCGGAGGCGCGTATTGTGTTACAGGAAGTTACCGGAAAGCCGTTTTTTGTGTCTTCTTACGGACTGAAATTCGTGGAGAAGCTGGAAAAAACAGTGGCAGAGGGACAGCTTTCAGAAAATAAGACGGATACATCAGCCGGCGGGCGCGGGCAGAAAAAGGCAGAAAAAAAGGTTCATATTATCACGCGCAGAAACATCTGGATCGGAGTTGTGATTATTGCGCTGATCGTGGCAGGACGGTTTACCGTGCCGCGGATTCTGCCGCTTTTGAACGGTACGTCACAACAGGATGCGGAGGATGTGCGCCGCAATCTGGTACTCGCCTATGCGAAAAATCAGGTAGAATTGCAGACAAGTTTTTATAATTACTATAAAAATGTGCTCGGAGAGGAATCGGAAACCGCGCTTGCGTCTGCGAACGCGCAGCTCTCAGGGGCATATTGCATCAATCTGGCGGACGAAAATGTCGCAGGCTACACTGATGCACAGATTGAAGATATTTACGTGAAGCTCATCACGGCGGGTGAGCTGGTCAACAACAGCTTCAACGAGCCGCAGGCGATCACGGATCTCAAGGAGACGATCGCACAGGCAGGCATCTCCGGTACGCCGGGCAGCGATGCAAACGAAAACCCTGCGGATCAGCCTGCTGAGGGAGCAGATGTCAAGGTGAACCTCATCAATAAAATGATGGATTATCAGCAGCGCATCGCAGCCCAGTTGAATTACAGCTACAGCAGATTCGATTTTACCGAATCGGAGGTGACTGAATATGTGGCTGAGGACATGGAGAAGATGTTCGGACAGGTTATCTATGACATGAAGATGAGCGACAGTGACAAGCAGGCATACTATACGGTATTTCAGGATGCAGGGCTGTTTCAGGGCGGATCACTCATTCGTTTCGGCAGCAATCCGGTCGAGCACAATCTGCCTGATCTGACACCGACGATCAAGATCCGGCTGGCGGATGCGCAGGAAGTGACGCTGAACTGCTCGCAGCAGACGCTGGCGCCGGTGGCGAGCATTGCCTACGAGCTGCATGACGGACAAAAGCAGGGCTACCTTGTTCTGCGCGGAAACGGCACCGGAATCGGGTTCGTACAAGACGACGACGGCAATTCTGTCACCACACAGGGCGATTTCTTCCTGAACTGGAACGGAACGGTGACAGACGGCGAGTGGTACTACAACGGTACACAGATCGGATTTCTGATCAATGACGAGAAGGCAGGCGGCATCCAGTATGTGTATGATTTGGTGTATAATTAGGAAAATATGTTGGAAACAGGCGCTCTCCGCGCGGGAAAGGAGGGCGCTTTTTGGTTGCATAAAAGAGATGTAGATGTTATACTTATAACAAAGCAATCGATTCATATATCTGGATTCTATATTCAATTCTAAGTATTTCAGAAATCTTGCTTTTACATTCCAAACAACTTATAAGGGCAGGATTTCGGGAACCGACATGGAAGATGGAATAGAACCGGAAAACGTGTGGTTTTGAGCGGCTGGTGGGGCAGCCATAAGATGATCCTGCTGAACACAGGGACAGGAGGATCATCTATGGGTAGAGAAACAGAAGATTACAAAAAAGAGAGCAGAAACAGCAACCGCGAGTACAAGAGCGATGTGTTCAGTATGCTGCTGATGGAGAAAGAGCGAGCGTTGGAGATCTACAACGCGATCAACGGGACATCCTACGATGATCCGGAGCTGGTAGAGATCATCCCATTGGAAAACAAAGGATTTTCC
>CALBJL010000202.1 GCA_937893485.1 uncultured bacterium
TTGCACTGGCCTGGGAGTCACCTCCACCGGACGTTATCCGGCATCCTGCCCTATGAAGCCCGGACTTTCCTCACCTGCGCAGCGCGCAGCCGCGATCATCTGTTCTGCTCAATCAAGTGTCTATTATGCCATGTTCTGTATGAAAATTCAAGCAAAAGTTCTCTGCCTGTGCTTATGCATAGTGCCGGTTTCGCACGCGCCACTCACAAAGACACCTTTCCTATACGTTAAAGCAGCTGCCTCCGATAAATTCACGCACAAGCGAATTGTGGTGGATATTCTCACTCGGCATCGGCAGGAAGTAGTCGAGGAATTTTAACAGGCGTTTTGCCTCCACATACTCCGGCGCGGTCTTTGGAATATTGAATAACAACGGCTCCGCATAGACCTTGAGCACCGCCAGCTCATACAACAGCGCGGAATTAAACACATAATCCGCACACTCCTGGAACGGGAAAATATATTTTTCCTCGCCCCTGCGCACAGAATCCCACATCGCGATCGTCTCCTGCGCGGACGTATTGCGCGTTCTCGCATCCCGCACGATTCTGCGGATCAGCCGTCCGTCTGTGGTCGGCAGCGCATTGTGCTCATCGATCGCAAGCTGTGTGAGTGCACTGATATAGATCTTGAATTTGCTGTCCGCGGGCAGGGAATAGGATAATTTATCATCCAGTCCGTGAATGCCCTCAATGACTAATACATCATCCGGCCCAAGCTGCATATATTTTCCGCGGTATTCGCGCTTTCCGGTCTTGAAATTAAAGATCGGCAGCTCCACGCGCTCACCTGCGAGCAGTGCTGACATATCTTTATTAAATAACTCGATATCCAGAGCCTCCAGACATTCAAAATCATAATTTCCATTCTCATCGCGCGGTGTCTTATCGCGGTCGAGATAGTAGTCATCAATCGGAATCGGATGCGGTTTCATGCCCATTGCGGACAAATGGATCGACAGCCGGTGTGAGAATGTCGTTTTTCCCGATGAGGACGGGCCGGCAATCATGATAAACTTTTTCTGCCCTGCACGCGCGATGATGCCTGCCAGTTCTCCGATCTGTGCCTCCATCTGCGCTTCCTGCATAAGCATAATATCCTGAATCCTGCCGCTCGCAATCGCCTCATCCAGCTCTCCGATATTTTTCACGCCCATCTTCGCGCCCCATTCACTGCTCGCACGCTGTGTCGCAAACAGCTTGTCAGAGGGCTCGAACGACTCGACAATGCCGGTCTTCGGCTCCGGATACAGCAGCACAAAACCGTCGCGGTAAGCGGTCAGCCCAAAGCCGGTCACATATCCGGTAGACGGCAGCATATAACCATAAAAATAGTCCTTATAGCCGTCAAGCTCATAGATGTTCACCGATGAGCTGCGGCGATAGCCAAACAGCTTTTCCTTGTCTGTCATGCCAAGCTCATGAAACAGTTTGATCGCCTTTGCAGTAGAAATGCTCTCCTTTTTGATCGGCAGATCCTTCTCTGCGATCTGCTTCATTTTCTCGGATAGCTGTTCTAAAAACGCCTCCGTGACCGGCTGGTCTGTGCCCGCCAGCTCACAATACTGACCATTTCCGGTCGTCTGTAACACATGCACATCCACACCCTGCGCTCCGAGCAGCTCATCAACCGCCTTTTGCAGCAGCAAAATCTCCGTGCGCCGGTACGCCTTGATGCCTGCCTTATCCGCAGTCGTGACAAAGGTCAGCGTTCCGTCCTCCTCGACCCGCTTATTCAGTTCCCGCAGCCTGCCGTTAAAATAGGCGAGCGCGATCTGCTGGTCATAGTCGTTCTGATGCTCCTTTGCGATCTGCTCATAGGTCGTTCCCGCTTCGTATGTGACCTCATTTCCTGCTATTGTAATCTTACACATATATGATCCCCCCAATCCTGCACGACACTACTATCTTATAATACAACGAACGGGTCGTTTCGTTCCTGTGCAGCTGCCTCGATCTGTGGCAGTTCACGGCTTACATATTCCTGCATATCGGAAATAAAAATATGCTCAATGCCGTAATGTCCGGCATCTATGATGCACAATCCCTGCGCAACCGCATCAATGCCGCTGTGATGATCGATATCCCCTGTGATGAACACCTGCGCCCCCTGACACAATGCATCACCGATCATACTTTTTCCCGCTCCCGGACAGATCGCCACGCGGCTGACCGGCTTTTCCAGATCACCAAATATTTTGACGGTCTGCAAGCCAAACCGCTGCTTGACCTGATCGCCCAGCTGTTTCAGTGAGCAGCCCCCGCGCATATTTCCGATCGTTCCGATACCGTAGATCTGCCCTTCCCGCTCAAACAGATCGCCGAGCGGTGCTTCTACCGGAATACCCATACGCTCCGCCGCCAGCGTTCCCATGCGCGCCGCATCATAATTGGTATGCATCGCATAGCAGCTGATGCCTGCCTGCAAAAGCTTTACCACACGCGCACCGATAAACTCATCTGTGTTGATTTTTTTTAACGGTGAAAAAATCATCGGGTGGTGTGTGAGCAAAAGCTGCGCCCCGCACGCCTGTGTCTGTGCAATCGCGGTCTCATCCGCATCCAGCGCAATAAATATTTTTGAAATCTCCTGCGCGCGGTCGCCCACAAGCAGCCCGACATTATCCCATTCCTGCGCATAAGCCTCCGGCGCAAGGTCTGTGAGTTTTTTTATCACATCCTGTAATATCATCATCAATTACCCGCTTTCATGTATGTCTGTGCTGCCTCATTGCGTGCGATCTGACGATACAGCTCATCCCTGCGCTGCGCGATCCGTGCCCCGCCGGTCTGCGCATCCGGCAGTCCCCGCAGGATCTGTTCACACTGTGCGTGCTCCTTTTGCAGATAGTCTGCCAGCACCGGATGCCTCTGCATCAGCAGACGACAGCCGTATGCATCCGTGACGGAAAGCTCCAGCCCGCACGCCTGTGCGCGTCCTCCATCATCCGACGCACGTTTCGGCAGAATCCGCAAAATCGGATAAAATTTGCCATCCTCCAGCACAAAATCCTCCTGCTCCACAAAATAATTCTGCTCCCGCAGGAAACGCCGCACACCCGCCAGTTCCGACTGCGGTTCGATCACGAGCTGATCGAGCGACCGCACGACTTCCTCTCCGCGGGATAAAATATCCATGATCAGATTGCCGCCCATACCAGCGATCACAACCGCATCCGCCTCACCCGGCTGCAGCCGTTCCAGCCCGTTTGACAGCCTTGTCTGTATGTAATTTTCCAACTGTTCCTCCGCAACATGCGCACGCGCGCGCTGCAGAGGACCTTCACCTATATCCATCGCGACCGCGCGCCGGATACAGCCGTTTTTGATCAGATAAATCGGCAGATAGCCGTGATCACAGCCTACATCTGCCAGCGTATCTGCGGGCTGCACCTGTGCTGCGATGTGCAACAGACGATTCGACAGCCGGTTCATATTACTCCAGATAATCCTTCAGTTTTCTGCTGCGGCTCGGATGGCGCAGCTTGCGCAATGCCTTTGCCTCGATCTGACGGATACGCTCACGTGTGACATTGAACTCTCTGCCGACCTCCTCAAGTGTGCGCGCACGGCCGTCCTCAAGACCGAAACGTAGTGTCAGCACCTTTTTCTCACGCTCTGTCAGTGTGCCGAGCACTTCCTCTAGCTGCTCCTTGAGCAGGGTAAATGCAGCCGCATCCGCGGGTACGGGTACATTATCATCCTGAATAAAGTCGCCGAGATGGGAATCCTCCTCCTCACCGATCGGAGTCTCCAGCGATACCGGCTCCTGCGAAATCTTTAAGATCTCACGCACACGCTCGACCGGCATATTCA
This sequence comes from uncultured bacterium, assembly GCA_937893485.1. GTDB lineage: Bacteria > Bacillota > Clostridia > Lachnospirales > Lachnospiraceae > W0P33-017. The sequence continues at coordinate 3,816 of CALBJL010000202.1, forward strand.
TCTCTGCCGCGATCTCCTCCGGGCTTGGCTCTCTGCCCAGCTCCTGCAAAAGCTGTCTCGATACACGGATCAGCTTGTTGATCGTCTCTACCATATGCACAGGGATACGGATGGTACGCGCCTGATCTGCGATCGCACGTGTGATCGCCTGTCTGATCCACCATGTCGCGTAGGTGGAAAACTTATATCCCTTCCGGTAATCGAACTTTTCTACTGCCTTGATCAGACCGAGATTGCCCTCCTGAATCAGATCGAGAAACAGCATACCGCGTCCGACATAGCGCTTGGCGATGCTGACAACGAGACGCAGGTTCGCCTCTGCCAGACGCTGCTTTGCCTCCATATCACCCAGCTCCATGCGCTTTGCCAGCTCGATCTCATCCTCTGCGGACAACAGCGGCACTTTACCGATCTCCTTGAGGTACATGCGCACCGGATCCTCGATGCTGACTCCGTCGGGCACTGACAGGTCGATCTGCTCGACTTCTACCTCGTCATCATCATCCAGCAGAATATCCTCGTCGTCATCATCGGAAATACGCAGCACATCGATGTTGTGAGTCTCCAAAAACTCCAAAATCTCCTCGAACTGCTCTGCGTTCAGATTCATGTCCTTGAAATACTCACTGATCTCCTGATACTCCAGCATATTCTTTTTCTTCTTTGCCATCTCCAGCAGTTCGTTGAGTTTCGCTAAGAACTGCTCCGATGTCACGCCATTTGCTGTTGTCTCAGCCGCCTTTTCAGTTTTTGCTTTGGTAGATTTCTTGTTCTCCATCCTGTTTCCATCCTCTCGTGGTTAATATCATTTTGTCCTATTTTTCATCATTTTATGTAATCGGAATCACGTATCAGCGTTTATTCGCCTTTGCGGCATCGATAAAACGCTGCATCTCTTCGAGACTCGTCACATCCACCTGCGCTTTTTTCATCTCCAGACTCTCCCGCCGGATTCTGCCTATCACATCCCGCAATGCCTTTTCCTGCTCCTGCGGGGAAGTCAGCTCCGGCAGCCTTGCATGAAACAGTCCTGCCACACGGCTCTGCTTCTCATCATCTGAAAAATAACTGATGATCTGTGCCGGATTCGGCGTGCCGTTTTCATACTGCTCATACAATAACTGTGCAACCTTGCGGTACAACGGCTCCGAAAAATCCTCCGGCTGGATCTCGTTCCTGACGCTCTCATAGAGCTCCGGACGGTCGCTCAGCCATGTCAAAAGCAGCTTCTGCGCCTGCAAATTAGCATTTTCCGGCTTGTTTTTATGATTCATGCCGGATCTTAGCTGCTGCGGCTGTGGCTCCGTTCCCTTTCCGTAACCTCTGGCTCCCAGCGTATTCACGAGCTTACGCAGCTGTTCATAGCTGATATGATAGTGTTCCGCCGCCGCCGTGATATAATTCTCGCGCTCCAGCTCCTCCTGAAAGCCTAACAGCCTCCGCGCCAGCTCATTGTGGAACGCAGTCTTGCTCTCCGGATCTCTCATATCATAATTCTGCTCTAAAATACGCAGTTCAAAGAAAAAGCTGTTTTCCGCCGCATCGATACGTTTTTGAAATTCCTCCGCGCCGAGCGCCTTGATAAATTCATCCGGATCCTTGTACGGTTCCATATGGATGACCTTTGCGGTCAGCCCGACCTCTTTTAAAATCGGTATCGCACGCAGCGCCGCCTTGATGCCTGCGCCATCGCTGTCAAACGTCAGATAAACCTCCTTCGTATAGCGCTTGAGCAGACTCGCATGCCCGGTCGTAAACGCCGTTCCGAGCGAAGCGACCGCATTGTCAAAGCCTGCCTGATGCAGTGCGATCACATCCATATAGCCCTCACACAAAAGCATCTGCGGCTTTTTGGTCATGCGCGCCAGATGCAGCGCGTAGAGATTTCTCGACTTGTCAAAAATCGGTGTTTCCGGCGAATTCAGGTATTTCGGTTCGCCCTCACCCATCACTCTGCCGCCGAAGCCGATAACCTTTCCACGCATATCCATGATCGGGAACATCGCGCGGTTCCAGAATTTGTCGTGTCCGCCACGCGTTTCATCAAACGTGACCAGACCGGACTCCTTGAGCAGCCCATCCTCATAGCCCTTGCTCTTTAAATAGCGGTACAGGTCATCACTGTACTTATCCGAGTAGCCGAGCCCGAATTTGCGCATCGTCTCATCGGAGAGCTCCCGTTTGTGGAAATAATCATACGCCTGTCTGCCGCGCGGACTGCGCAGCAGTGCATAGTAATATTTTGCGGCTTCCTTCTGCACCTCCAACAGACGGCTGCGCTTATCCGCCTGCTGCTTTGCCTCCTTTGACGGTTCGACCACGGGCAGCTCCACACCGGCGCGCCCCGCCAGCTCCTGCAGCACCTCCGGAAACGTCGCATTTTCATAATTCATCAGAAACGTGATCACATTTCCCCCCGCTCCGCAGCCGAAACAGTAATACATCTGTTTTCCCGCAGATACGGTAAATGATCCGGTCTTTTCATTGTGAAATGGGCACAGACCCACATAATTGCTGCCACGCTTGTGCAGCTTTACATATTGGGAGATCACATCCACGATATCGGTGCGTGAACGTACCTCCTCGACGATATCATCGGAATAAAAAGGCATTTTAATTCACCTGCCATGCCAGCGGGACAAAAAATTCGTTAAATTTTGCAATCGCATACTGATCGGTCATGCCTGCGATATAGTCACACACCACGCGATCTTGATGCTCTCCGGCATCGATCATGCGTGTAAACTGCTCCGGCATGATCTCCGGACGTTCCATATAGTAAAAGAACAGCTTGCGCAGCAGCTCCTTCGCCTTTGTCTCCTCCGTCTTTGCGATCGAGTTGCGGTACAGATTGTCAAACATAAACTGCCGCAGTCCGGTCATCGCCTCCGCGACGTCGGGCGACATACAGATGTCATTTTTGTCCATGCTGTTGATAATAATATTATGTACGAGTGTATCTAAGCGGTCCTTCGTCGAATGTCCGAGAACCTCCCGGTATTGCAGCGGAATATCTTCCTCTGTCAATATCCGCGCACGGATCGCGTCGTCAATATCATGGTTGATATAGGCGATCTTATCGGATAAACGCACGATCCGCCCCTCTAACGTATGCGGCATGAGGCTCGTCTGATGATTGCGGATGCCATCTCTGACCTCCCATGTCAGGTTCAGCCCCTCGCCGCCCTTTTCCAGACACTCCACGACACGCACACTCTGTTCATTATGTGCAAAACCACCCTCGCACAGCTCGTTTAACACATGCTCACCGGCATGTCCAAACGGCGTGTGCCCGAGATCATGTCCGAGCGCAATCGCCTCTACAAGATCCTCATTCAGCCGCAGCGCCTTCGCGATCGTGCGGGCATTCTGGGATACCTCCAGCGTGTGTGACAGCCGCGTGCGGTAATGGTCGCCTTTGGGTGTCAGGAATACCTGTGTCTTATTTTTCAAACGCCGGAATGCCTTACTGTGCAAAATCCGGTCCCGGTCTCTCTGAAAAACCGGACGGATATCACACTGCGGTTCTTCCCGGTCCCTGCCGACCGAATTTTCATCCAGACAGGCATGGGGGCTCAGCATCGTGTGCTGCCGTCGTTCCAACTCTTCCCGAATGGTCATATGTTGTTTCATCCTTCCTTTTTGATTGCTTCAACAACCGACGTTCCTAGTATATATATTCCGTGCTTTTGACAAATTTCCTTTTTCATTTAAAAAATTCCCCCAATTACCGCTCAATATTTGTAAATTTTATCTGCGACGAACTTCGCAACCTGATAAACCGGACTCTCCATCCGTCGTTTCACGTTCTTTAATTCCTCGCGGATGTGTATCTGCTGCGGACAGTGTTTCTCACATTTTCCGCAACCGACACATTTCGATGCCACCGTCTTGTCCTGCCGGAGTGTCGTACACATGAAATACGCCGCCATTCCGCCAAACCAGCTATCCGTGTAGCTGCGGTTGTACGCCTGAAAACAGGTCGGAATGTCCACGCCCTGCGGACAGGGCATACAATAGCCGCATCCCGTACACCCGACCTTGACACTTCGGTTGATCTCTGTCTTGACACGCTCAAACACTGCAAGCTCCTGCGCACTCATCGCATGTGCGCGTGCATCGGATGCGATCCGGCAGTTTTCCTCTACCTGTGCGACATCGTTCATGCCTGATAAAATCACGTTCACCTGCTCATGATTCCAGATCCAGCGCAAGCCCCACTCCGCAGGACTCCGGCTGGCATCTGCCGCCGCGAATTCCTTTTTGGCAGCCTCCGGAAGCTGGTTCACAAGCCTGCCGCCCCGCAGCGGCTCCATGATGATGACCGGAATTCCCTTTTCATGTGCATAATTCAGACCCTCGATACCTGCCTGTGTATACTCATCCATATAGTTATACTGGATCTGGCAGAAATCCCAGTCGTACGCGTCGATCAGCTCTTTAAACTTCGCCGATCCTCCGTGAAAAGAAAATCCGATATTTCTGATCGCGCCGGATGCCTTTTTCTCACTGATCCACTCCCGGATGCCGAGCTCCGTGAGGCGCTGCCATGTCGCCGGATCATTTAACATATGCATCAGATAATAATCAATGTAACCGGTCTGCAGGCGCTCCAATTCTTCCGCAAAGTAGCGCTCCATGTCCTCGATCTTCTTAATATAGTAATGCGGCAGCTTTGTGGCGATCTTTATGCGGTCGCGACAGCCGTATTTTGCAAGAAATTTTCCGAGGCACACCTCACTGCCTCCGTAGGTGTATGCCGTATCGAAATAATTGACACCGCGCTCCACCGCCAGTGCCATCTCTTTTTCTGCCTTCTCCTGATCGATCGCCGTGCCTTTTTTCGTATAGCGCAGGCAGCCGTAACCGAGGATCGAGAGCTGATCCCCATTTTTTTGATTGGTACGATATTGCATATGAGATCTCCTTTAAACATGATTACATAGAAA
>CALBJL010000203.1 GCA_937893485.1 uncultured bacterium
ACTTCCACTTCCGCTTCCATCTCCGGTACCAGTTCCGTTTCCACTTCCGCTGCCGCTTCCACTTCCGTCTCCGGTACCAGTTCCGTTTCCTTCTCCGCTGCCGCTTCCGTCTCCGGTACCAGTTCCAGTTCCGTTTCCTTCTCCACTGCTGTTTCCGGTGCCAGTGCCACTTCCGTCTCCGGATGTTCTTGCATTTGCCTGATCATGCAGGCTGCTCTCCTTGCTGGCTGCGATTGCCTCGTCAATCTTCTCGCTCCATTTTTCCTGATCAGACGCACTCAGGCTGGAATCACCCAACGCATCCTTGATCTGTAACAGTGCATTTTCTGCGCCGAGCGTACCCAGCATATCCAGCGTGTTATCCAATCCGTCCGTGACGCCGGAATTCAAAGCACTCATTGCCTGCTGTTTTAACTTTTCGATATCACTTAACAGTCCATTCTGTCCGAGTGCAACCTCTGCGGCAGCCTTCTCTGCCTCTGTCGCTGTGCCGGAATTGATAATCTCGTTCAGCCGCGTCTCCTCAGCAGCGATCTTATCACTTGTATCTTTGATCAGCTCCGCATACTGTGCAGCCAGATCCAGATCATCCTCATCCAGTGCATCCTGCTGTTTTTCCTGATAATCAGCCAGCAGATTCTTCAACCGGTCAAGCTCTGACATCAGACTTGCATCAGAATTTACGACGTTTTGTGCCAACGTCCGCAGCCACTCAATATGTGCTGTGAGCACTTCCTTTGCGGTATTTGCAAAATCATCATTTTTAATATTTTTTTCCTGCTCCTGTGCCCATGTAATGCGCTCGTACACGTAGTTCAATGCATCTGAGGATGACATGCGCTCCTTCCTGGCAGTAATCATGGATTCCAGATCTGTACGTGCGATTTCCACATCCGTTTTATCATTATCAAGGATGCCCTTTTTGACTGCATCACTCTGATTTTTCGCTGCGGCATCCTGATACTCCGCGGATACGCCTTTACTCAGCTGACTGGTAAAACCGCTCTCCGCACTCGGCAGGAACTCATCATCAATCAGCTTTAATTCTCCCTCAGCATCTCCTACCACACCATTTTCAATATTCTGCGCATACTTGATACTGTTGACAAGAGCGATAATTGTCCGGTCGGTTGCCATCTTCTTGCTCTCATTGCACCGGTCCGCTAACTCCTTGCTCTGTTGATAAATATAAGCGCGGATCGTCGATCCGTCAGGTGAGAGCATTTTTGCACTGTAGGATGTATAGCTGTCATTGCACTGGCTGATGCCGGTCATGACACTCTCTGCTAAGGCAGTATCCACGTTAAACGGATCTACTTCCGTATTGTCCCCATTCTTCGTCTTTGCTGTATAATACTGACCATTGACGATCTCTGAGAGCTTATTCAAATCTGTAAATGAACCGTTATCCCTGTTCCCCAGTAAAAGACTCATCCAGCTTGTGCTTGCAGATGAGGCGGCAGTTGTCTCCCCGCCTTCCATCAATTTCTGAAAGACCTCCACACGGCGTGCAGCGTCGATCCCTTCCATCAATGTCATAATCACCTGTGCATCTTCATCCATTTGTGCCGTACAGAACGACTCATAACATTTCTGCAGGTTCTTGAGCATCCGGTCGTACTCATTCGTCGTCTCCGATCTCACACTCTGTGCAAAAAATGAATTTAATGCATCTCTCAGATATTGAAAAGACCTGTCATCCGAAGACGTTGCGACATATTTTTCCTCGTACATCCGGCGCACCGGCTCGAGCTCTGTCATTTTCATCAGGTCATACGGATCGGGATCATCAAAAATGCAGACGACATCCCCGCTCTTGGCATCCTTTGTCAGACCATCCGCTCCTGTATAATAGGAAACGTAGAGATCATCCAGCTCCGACTCCGGAACCGGAGTCCCCTCTGTCGTAATCGCCGACAGACCGGACGCATCTGTGATATTATACCATGTTCCGTCTGCCAGCTCGGACTTGTAGTAGACCTCACCCTGCTCGGAATCAGACTGTGACTCCACTGCCTTCTCATACAATTCATCCGTCAGTGCCTGCAGATGTATGAGATGCGTACCGATAAACAATACCGAATCTTCAATCGTATGCGAACTCTTGTAAGTACTAAACCGGACAGCTGTGCTCTCATCAAAGACCGCCCATGCCTGTATTGCCGGGATACCTGTCACAAGTACCACGACCGCCAGCAGAGCTGCCACAACCGCAGTAATTCTCTTTTTATTCAGATATTTTTTCGTCCTTTCTTCTCTCATACCCTGTATTCCCTCTTATTGTGTCTGCTTTTTGAGCAGCTTCAGACTCGATGTGTCAAAGCGTCCATCGTATAGCTTGTTCTGATCCGCATCATAAAACTCGACGGTCACCTTTGCCAGATCCGGCTCCAGAATAGACAAATACTGGAATGTCTGCGTGATCGGAACCAGTTCCTCTGAGCTCAGATATTTACCATCAGCGGTACAGAGCCGGTAAAATACGACATTTTCCTGTGCATCCGGCGTCAATATGAGCTCTGTACAGTTCGTCGTAGCATTTTTGTTGCAGGTGTAAGTGCCAATCAGCCCCGCCGTCTGTGTATCATCCTGCACATGATAACCGGTCGTGATCGACAGCTCCCCGCTCAGGGAGCTTGCATCAATCTCGCAGTCACTCACGAAATCATTTCCGTTATAGAAACGGATCTTTACGACCTCCACACCTTTCAGTGCCAGTGCCAGATGCCTGAGTGTCTGATCCACCGGTGTCCGTGCACCAATCTGTGTCTCGTCACACCACAGCTCATAATCTGTAACCTGATCCTTCACTTCCTCAGTGAGCTGAAGCCGCAGACGGAATTCCTGACTCTGGATAATCTGCTCGATGTAATAGTGGGAGCCATCTACCGTTTCTGCTACGACAATGCTCTCTCCACCGTCCGCCGCATTCACATCCATAGTACCCTCCTCCATGTACTGCGACACAGCGCCACAGGTCAGCCGGTCAAACTCATACAGTGTGCTTGAATACAGCTGCATCGCCTCCAGCATATCATTCTGAAGGGATTCATAATTATCCAGTGACGACTCGTACTCGTCGTAGGTCAGCGTGCCAAGCTGGTTTAAAAGCAGATCGCGGTCTAACTGTTCCTTGGCGGCATCTACCTGTTCCACCGCCTCCTGATAAGAGTTCTTCACCGAGATAAAATTGTCAAAGCCATCCTCCACCTGCTCTATAAGATCCGTCTTTACGCTTTCGGCTTCCAGTCTGGCTTCCTGATATTCCAGTGCAGCCTCATACAACGCATACGGTTCATCCTCCACGTAACGCGAACCGTCGATGGCTCCCTTGAACCAGATCTTCGGAAAACGGAAGAACAGAATCTTTATTTTTCCATCCCACGGCTTATCGATCGCCTGTAAAAATTCTTTGTATTTCTGCTTAAATGCACGTGAATTCAGCTTTTCACCATTCAATGCCTGATTCACATAATCACTGATCAGCGACATGTTTGCACTGCTGTACTGCCGCTTCATCAGATCATAATACGTCGTCAACGCAACCCTTGCAGATGTCTCTGCAATCTTCGCCTCATAGTAAGTCTCGTCATTGTCCAATGTATTCTGTATCAGTGAATCTAATACTTCGCTCCGCTTCATATCAGATATGACAAGCGGATTTTCAAATGTATAATCGTCGTAGATTGATGTATTTCCTGTCAGATTTACGAGTTTTTTCTTTTTTGAGTTTAAATTGCGCGTCGCAGACGATATCTTGGCTTCCAGTGAATTGCGCTTGGAATTCATCGTATCAATGTCCGCCTGCGTTGCCTGACCGATCGTCAGCTTAATCTCACTCCTGCGGATCGAATCATCCAGTGCATCCAGCTTCTTCTGGTTCAGGTCGATCTCCTTCTCCAGCATCACAATATCCAGATATACCGTATTGACCTGCTCATAAATCGTAAATTTCTGGTCCGTAATCTGATGGTTCACGACATCGATCTCATACTGGATCGACAGCGGCTTGAACTGAAACTCAAACGATTCCGACAGATCCGGTTTTGTCGGAAACTTGAAAGAGAGCAACGGACTCCAGCGGAACGTAGACATATTTTTCTGTTTCATCTGGATCGTCTTGACCGCCTGTGTCAACTGCACCTGCTTCGTCTCCAGACGTCCTTCCAGCTGTTCCATTTTGGAGCTGTTCAGATATGCCTGTGCGCGTGCCTGCTCCATCGTATAAGTGGTTTTTACCTTTGCAGAGGTATCCTCCATCCAATAACCGGCAGACACCGGAACTAACAGCACCACTGCCAGTATCAGTGCCAGTATCCGTTTCCCTTTTGAAATTTGTCCCATGTTCCATTTTCCGGGTCTCATTCTCATTCAGCACCCTCCTCACTCATGATCGAGTAGAATGAAAAAGTATCGTTTTTATCCTTACATACAAATGTATACAGCAATCCATCCTTGCGGAAGGAATACAGATATACCGGGTAATCATCCTGAATCCGGTTCACCGTAATGACGTCGGTGTACTCATCTGTCGTCTCAAGCTCAACGCTGCCGTTCATTGTCTGCTTCTTCGTATTCAGATAATTGATTGCGACCGCCTCCGGGAGTGTCACAATCGAGTTTCCTTCGTAGACGATTTCACCGAACGCAGCTTTTAAGTCTTTGATCGTTGTACATTCCTGATCGCCGATCAGGATCGAATCCTTCAACACATAAACACTGTCAACCATTACCTGTTCTTCCAGATTCGCTTCGTCGGTAACACCTATGTATAATGCCTGTATATCCGGCATCAAAACCGTAAAATCACTGTCATTGCGATAGATCACACGCGAACCCGTATAGGCTTGTGCGACCTCCGCCGTAGACTTGCCGAGCAGCGCGCTGTAGACGAGCTGATCCTTTGAAAAGCTGCCCTCATAGACCGGCTTATCCCCGGCTGCATACAGCTTGCCGGTGCCTTCCTTCATACCTCTGGCAAACTCCCCGTCATAAGAAAGTGTACCGTTTTCGCGGTACAGCTTGCCGGTGCCCTCATATAAATTGCCGCTGAACGCGCCTTTATAATGCATCGTGCCGTCCGGATAATACTGTGTACCACTGCCCTCATATTCGTTCTGTGCAAATTCACCCTGATAGAGCAGCGTGCCGTCGACACCGTACAGATTGCCGGAACCGGTGACACTTCCCTTCTCTACATCACCCTCGTAAGCCAGATAGCCGGATTTACCTTTGATCCGAACCTTTCCCTTGGCAAACCGGAGCATCACATCATCGTAATCATAGGTCTTGATCCCATCCTCCTGCTTTTGCGGCAGGTACATCGAACGGATACTGACCAGATAGATCATGCTCAGCACACCGATCACAACGACGATCGCATATGCCAGCTTCTTGCTGATAAGCCATCCGAACACCTCGTAGTAGTCCTTTTTGTTTTTCGGACGGACATCAAAGAGCAGTACAAAGAACTCACGGATCTTAGCAATGACTCTTGTGCGGATGAAATTTTCACTCGTTATCTGTCTGAATTTTGTAACAAGCGGTGTAATCTTTGCCTTTATCGAGGCGAGCAGCACCTGAATGAGATTATTTCCCACTTCTATCTACCCCTGTCTTTCTGAACTGCTAATCATCTTTATTCTTCATAACGGAGCGCGCAGGGTACATCCTCTGCATGTTCCATATTCAGATACGTCTCACATGTAAACAAATACCATTTTGCGATCTCATCCGTCGGAAGCTCCTTTAAAATATCGGAGAAAGCACTCCGTGCCAGATAGAAATCATGCTGGTAAAACAGCTCCAGTGCCTGTGCAAACCGTTCGCAGACCGCGCGTTTTTTCTCGCGCCCACGCACATCCAGCGCATCCAGCACCTCATACATCTTCATTTTTTTGCCACTGCCCGCCATCTGAATATACCCGATGCAGCGCAGCAGACCGTCATAGTGTTCGCGTTCCTTTACGGTCTCAGAGATCACCAGACGCAGTCCGCGTTCGCGGAACCATGCCGCAAAATGCTCGATTTCATCCGTTTCCGGCGATACGAGAAACGTACTGCTCTGCTGGCTCGTGCCTGCTACACCGTATACAAAGGATGAATAGTGCAGCAGAATCGTCGTGCGCGGGATGCTGCGTGAGTAAGCTGCCTCCTGTTCGGTCAGCTCTCGCAGAAAATCAACCGCACTGTTTAATGTATTCTGATTGCTCTCCATAAACAGGAATCGCAGGATCGACAGCGAACCGTCATTGGATACGAGCACGCCATCCTTTTCCTCCTGATATCTGCCAATCAGTGCGATCAGGCGGTTCAGCCGTCCGATCTCCTCCTCACTGCCGCTTCGGGGACCTACCGTTGAGATCAGTGCCATGGTGCCCTGCAGCCTCGTGACATCGCCGCTTGTGACTTCCGTAATGGATTCTTTATTTAACAGCTGTTCAATATTTTTCGGTGCAAACCGGTAATATGCCTCAAACACGAGGAACTTGGAATAATTGACCTTGCGGATCCGATTCTGGATCTCGCCGAGTGCATTCCACAGGATACGCATATCGCCGCCGTACACCCGCGGACGCTCAATATCCGTTCTGCCTCCGGCCACCTGCTGCATACTGCGCGCCAGTCTGCCAAGATCTGCTGACTGCAATGCCAGAATCAGAATACATACCAGACTTGCCAGTGCAAACACGATGAGCACCGTCACAAGCTGTGACTGCCAGTCGCCAAAGTCCCACACATCATTGCGGTAAACCCCAAACAATGCATAGTTGCCGTCCGTCGCTACCGTCAGAATCTGATAGCGCTGTCCGTTCATGCGGAAGTTTTTTGATGTGATGCTGTTTGAGACAACCAGTCCCTCTGCCTCGTTGGATGTTGCGGCAAAATAACGTGTCTCCACTGTCTCATGATTATGTCCGCTCACGCTGACATATACACACAAATCGGTCGTATCCGCAAAAAACAGATCCTCACAGCCATCATTTCTGGTCTGCGTATAAGCAGTCTGCAGGCTCTCCCGCAGCTGCGTATATTGCTCGGATGTATAGAAACCGGAATCTGTAAATGACAGCTCCGAAGGATTTCCGATATCAGTCAGTACCCCGTTCAACACGGAGGCGATCCATTTTGTTCTGGCAGTCTGCTGCGTCTGCATCTGCTTGTAGATAAATACGCCGCTGCCGCCCATCACGATGATGAGCAGGATCAGCTCCAGCACAAACGCTAAATATACCATGCGGTTCCGGTTGCGGAACAGCGCATATAACAGCACAATGACCAGCCAGCCCGCCAGTACACCGATCAGCCAATAGATCCGGTAACTGCCGTGTAAGGACATCAGTTGTCCAAGATTCATATGACACAAAGAATAGGTATAGCGCACCGTGTCGTCGACTGCAAACGGTCCGGAAACAAGATCCGCATCACTGCGGACGGAGATGCCGCCCATCTCATAGCTGGCAGCTACGTAGGTACGCCCTGTTTCTGCCTCCTGCCGAAGGAAGCTCTCAACTGTAACGGCAGACTGTACCGCCGTTTCCGGGTCTGACATCTGTTCATCAGAGATCTCATACACACTGGCTGCACTGCCGTCCCGTGCGACAGCCGCCAGATAGATTCCGTCCCCGTCTACAACGAGATCCGTAAGTACATCGGTCTCATAGATCGACAGCTCCGCTGTCATGGCGGTCAGCTGTAATCCGTCAGAAAATTTTAAAATCCGATAAGTATATGTATCCTCCTGCCCTGTAGAATCCGGTATCGCCATCACCGCATACAATTCGCCGTCATATTCTGCGACTTCGCGGATAAATGCCTCATCCTGCAGCTCCTTTGTCGAGAAAAAATCTGTCACCTTTCCGTACAGATCCATCTCGTAGATCAATCCCTCTTTTGTCTCATTGTCTGCAACGTACACCATCTGGTTCAGTGTGCACCCGTCATTATCATAGGTGTACACGCCGTCCGGTTGTCCGTTCCAAACAGCATATCCGTATAGTGCGGTGGCAGCCAGCAACCATACCAAACCGAGGATCATCGGTATTTTTTTACTCATATGTTTTCTCCCAGCATTCCTTATTTATTGAAGCAGAGACTCTGTTCCAATCTTCTTAAATCCGTTAATGAACAAACGCAGCCACGGAATATCACCAAATATTGCCTGCGTTGCAAACGTGGCAACCACCAGTATCACTAACAGGATACAGACCCGGAGCAGCACCCGGAAAATCTGGTCACGGTTTCTCATAAACCACGCGCGGATATAATTTCTGATACTGCCCCGCTGCTTCGGTGCAGCGGCGATCCGGATGTCCTTATACAACTCCGTAAATTTATAGTAGCTCTTTTTTGAAATCTTTTTATCGAGCAGCTGGTAGCTAATCGCCTTCTGCGACGCTTTCGGCGCTAATAATTCGCGCAGGATCTTGGCACACTGTACCACGCAGTCCCTCTCGGTCAGCTTCTCATCGAGTTCCTCGAGATTGATCGCAAACCCAAGATACACATTGTGGTTCTTGGCGAGATGGAGCTGTCTTTGTTTTAAGATCAGATATAGAACCGGATACGGTATCTCCGCCGAGATACATGCCAGTATCGTATTGATGCAGATCGTCTCGCATTCATTCAGGGAATAGGCAGTGCCCATATAAAAATCCTTTAATGCACGCTCCCGGAAATACGGATATACGATCAGAAATGCGCCCTGATCCGAAAAGCTGTCCACACACGAGGCTCCCGTGTCATACTCTGCCTGTTCGTATACCGTCA
>CALBJL010000204.1 GCA_937893485.1 uncultured bacterium
GCTATGTGTGCGAAGGACACATCGAGCCAAGGCTGAAGAGACAGCGAGACACCGCTGGTGCAACCGGAGCAGCTTGATCAGGATATTACTGTGTCCACAGACGGTCAGCCCATACGAGTATGAACAACAATAATTTAAGATTTAAGAGGACACATCTATGAACAAAAAAAACATGGTGATTCTGACCGGCCCTACCGCAGTCGGCAAGAGCGCACTCTCGATCGCGCTCGCCAAGGCACTGGGCACCGGTATCATATCGGCAGATTCCATGCAGGTATATAAACATATGGATATCGGCTCCGCGAAGATCACACCTGAGGAGATGCAGGATGTCCCCCATGCACTGATCGATGTCTACGAGCCGGACGAGCCGTTTCATGTCGTACAGTTCCAGCACGATGCCAAAGCTGCGATGGAGCGCCTGTGGGCAGAAAACAAGCTGCCACTCGTGGTCGGCGGCACCGGATTTTATATTCAGGCACTGCTTTATGACATTGATTTTTCCGAGGAGGACGCGGATCTTGCATTCCGACGGAGTCTGGAAAAACTGGCGCAGACCAAGGGCGCACAGGCGTTACATGAGAAGCTCGCGCAGGTCGATCCGCAGGCGGCGGCACAGATCCATGCCAATAACATCAAGCGCGTGATCCGTGCACTGGAATTTTATGAAAAGACCGGCACACCGATCTCCGCGCACAATGAGGCAGAACGCTCCAAGCAATCCCCCTACGGGTTTGCCTATTTTGTGCTGACCGACCGCAGGGAGCATTTATATGAGCGGATCGATGCGCGTGTTGATGCCATGATGGAGCAAGGCTTGCTCGACGAGGTAAAAAAGCTGCGCGATATGGGCTATACGAGAGATCTCGTGTCCATGCAGGGATTGGGCTACAAAGAACTGCTTGCTTACCTCGACGGTGAGTGCTCACTGGATGAGGCAGTCTATATTATCAAGCGCGATACGAGACATTTTGCCAAGCGCCAGCTCACATGGTTCCGCCGTGAGCGCAATGTGATCTGGGTCGATAAATCCGCATTTGATTACGATGAAGACAAAATTTTATTATACATGTTAAAAGAGATAGAAAAGCGAGGATTAAAGTAATGGAACAGCAGAAGCAGGCAGCATTTGATCTGCAACAGATTTACGAACAGATGGGAATTGACGAGCCGGTTTACCGGTTTGGGGAAAAAATAGCGGCAGAATTAAAGCCGCGCTTTGACGCGATCGATCAGGTCGCAGAGTATAATCAGCTCAAGGTCATCGCAGCAATGCAGAAAAACCGTGTGAGTGCCGAATGCTTTAACGCTTCGAGCGGCTACGGCTACAATGACCTCGGACGCGACACACTCGAGCAGGTCTATGCAGATGTTTTTCATGCCGAGTCGGCACTCGTGCGCCCGCAGATCACCTGTGGCACACATGCGCTGGCACTGGCGCTGATGTCCAATCTGCGTCCGGGCGACGAGCTGTTATCACCGGTCGGCAAGCCCTACGATACACTGGAGGAAGTCATCGGCATCCGTCCGTCGAAGGGATCACTGGCAGAATACGGCATCACTTACCGTCAGGTGGACTTTCTTCCGGATGGCGGGTTTGACTATGACGGCATCCGCGCCGCGATCGGCGAACATACAAAGCTTGTGACGATCCAGCGCTCCAAGGGATATCTCATGCGAAAGACACTCTCTGTTGCACAGATCGGCGAGCTGATCGCGTTTGTAAAGAGCATCAAGCCGGATGTGATCTGCATGGTAGACAACTGCTACGGCGAATTTGTGGAGACGATCGAGCCGAGTGATGTCGGTGCAGATATGGTCGTTGGCTCACTCATCAAAAATCCGGGCGGCGGACTGGCTCCGATCGGCGGCTATATTGCCGGCACGAAGGAATGTGTCGACAATGCGGCATACCGGCTCACCTCACCGGGACTTGGCAAGGAGGTCGGCGCATCACTGGGCGTGATCCAGTCGTTTTATCAGGGTCTGTTTCAGGCTCCGCTCGTCGTCAGCGGTGCGTTAAAAGGCGCGATTTTTGCGGCAAATCTGTACGAACGCCTTGGTTTCACGGTACTGCCGGACGGCACGGAGAGCAGACATGACATTATAC
The DNA here is from genome assembly GCA_937893485.1 of uncultured bacterium. Classification (GTDB taxonomy): domain Bacteria; phylum Bacillota; class Clostridia; order Lachnospirales; family Lachnospiraceae; genus W0P33-017. The sequence goes on from CALBJL010000204.1 coordinate 2,111, forward strand.
AGGCAATCGCACTGGAGACAGCGGAGCGCCTGTGTGCGTTCTGCGAGGGCATTCAGGCGGGCGCACCCGTGGACAGCTATGTGACACCCGAACCGTGGGATATGC
>CALBJL010000205.1 GCA_937893485.1 uncultured bacterium
CCCGTTCATATCGCCGGTCAAACGTTCCAAGATGCTTATAGACCGCCAAAAACGTATCCTGAGTGAGATCCTGTGCATCGAACGGGTTGCCACAGGTTTTATAGCAGATGCTATACACCAGCCTCTCATACTGCTTTAGCAGATATGAAAAATACTGGTCGATATCCATGTCTGATCTGTTTTCGATGCATCCCACCCCCTTTGTTTTTCTGTTTCTTTTTCTGTCTGCTAATCACTATAACGTATGTGCGTGCGGTATGTCTTCACATTTTTTCATTTAGGAAATAAAGAGTCGCTTGCGACTCTTTCGCGCCCGAGCGGTATGCGAAGCATTTACTTCATCTCCGCGAGGGAGCATGAAGTCCTGTGGACTTCAGATTTGCTCCGACCGAAGTGGCAACGTAGATGCGCATCCTCGCGGAGCGTTTTTGATTCATAGGAAGGAATTTCCTATGAATCAAAAAATGGCGCGGAAATCCACGCCATTTTTGTTCCATCCGTTTTCGGTTGTATTTACTTATTTCCTTTTGTCGTCGCACGGATTGCTGATCTGGCGATATATACCTTTTCGCCATCGACGATCCGGTATGCCTTGATCACATAACGGTATGCCGTGCCGCCCTTCAGACCTTTGACCGTATAGCCGGTTCTTGTGCCTTTTACCGTGCGCTGCAGTTTCAACCGGTAGGTTTTATTTTTCGTGTTGCGCGGTGCTGCATAGATCTCGTAGCCGTCCGCTCCTTCGACCTTTTCCCACGTGAGCTTCTGGGTCGTTTTTGTCGTCCTGCCTGCGCTCATTTCCAGCTTTACAGGTGTCACCTCCGGCTGTTCAGCCGAACTATCATCTTCATCCGGGATGACATCTTCCTTCGTGTCAGACGGCTGTTCAGGCTGCACGGGTGTGACAGCTCCACCACCGGAACTACTTCCACCACCGGAACTGCTTCCTCCGCCACTCGGTGCAGACAGCTTCGGAATCACGGTAATATCTGTCTTTTCATCACAGACCGTACAGTGATGGCTCTTGCTGCCCTCTGTCGTCGTGGTTGCCTCCACATCGACGGTCCATTCAGCAGAAAATTTGTGTGCCGCTTTTACAACAACATCTGAATCGACCAGATCTCCGCACTTGGTACATTCCGTGTGCCCGATGCCATCGACCGTACAGGTCGGTGCGTGCTCACCGGTTCCGGTATAGAGGATATCACCTGCAACGTGCTCACACTCGGATCTGGTGATCCACACCTCCACCTGCTCATTCACGTAGTTGCCCTTATCCGCACCCGTATATTCTGCGGTGGCAGCTTGTGGCACGCCGATCTCCAGCTCTTTATCCTGATCGGCAGCCGCCCATACCCAGTCAGCCGGCAGCTTGACATCGCCTACCTTCGTCACACTCCTGGAAACACCCTTCACCGTATCCGGCATGTGCGGCGCATTCGCTGCTTTCTGTACATTCAACGTACTTTTTAATTCGACAGATACATATTTTTTCTGATCTGCCGGAGTAAACACGATCTCATATTCTGTCGCATTGCTGTCTGCCACGGTCGGGCGCACATCCGGCTCCTTCCATGTAAATGTACCTGCGACCTCCGTGTCATCCTCTCCACTGACCTTCATCGCTCCGTTTCTGAGTTCAGAATCGCCCAGTGTCTCTCCGTATGTGATCGCCGTCGGCATCGGCTGTTGTTTAACTACCGGTGTGATCTGGTTGATCAGGATCTGTGCTCTCGCCTTCGCCCCTTCTATCGTCAGAAGTCCCCAATACTCTCCGGCATCCACCGGTTTTCCGGCAATCGATATGTCAGTCGGTCCCATATCACCCTTCACATAAACGATGTCCGGCAGGGTGATGCCAAGCTCCTGAGGAGTTTTATTAACAACTTTGCCGCCTTCGCTGACACTCACCGCTACACGGCATCCGATCTCCTGTCCGGTATAGATTGTGTTAACTCCTTGTATTGTAATCTGTACACTCTTATATGGACATGTACTGTCACAGGTGGCTCCAATAAAATTGGTATAACCCGATGCCACATAGGTCCAGTGGTGGGTATGTTCTTCAATCGCACCACCGCTCGCCGTAGAACTGCCATTTGTGCTATCATAAACGGCGACTGCTGACTGCTGCTCCTGTATACCATCCGCGAGCGGTTCCGACGCTGCGACCGCCGCCTGCGTCTCCGTCGTCTGTGCAGCAGCCACTGACGCTGACAGATCGAGCGATCCCCCGATCATCGCGAGTGACAACCCCGCCGCCAATAACTGCTTTGGAATATTTCTCCATCCTGCCTTTAATTTTAATCTCATAATTTGTTCCTCCATATTTCCATTACCAGTATTACTCTTTCACTATACACGTAATTCCAGATAATGTAAATCCTCCCAAAGTATGAGATGGGCAAAAAAATGTGACCTCCGAAAAGCCTTTTGTCTGATAGAAGCTCTCTATCCCTTTACCGCGCCTGCGGTCAGTCCGTCTACGATCTGGTTACTGAAACAGCAATATACGACGATCGTCGGTATGATGGCGATGATGATCGCCGCAAACATCTGCACATAGTTCGTATTATACGGTCCTACGAACTTGGACAGTGATACCGGCAGTGTTTTTTTCAGATCATTTGAGATAAATACCATTGCCAGCAACAGCTCATTCCAGTTCGCGACGAACGACATCAGTCCGGTCACAAACAGTCCGGTTTTAGACAACGGAACTGCGATCGTGCTAAAGCATTTGTAGATGTTACATCCGTCGATACAAGCTGCCTCGAAGATCTCCTGCGGCATGTTTTCAAAAAAGCCTTCCATAATATAAATCGTAATCGGCAGCGAGAAGGTCACATACGGAAGAATCAGTCCACTCAGATTATTATACAGACCAATACTCGAAAACGTCTTAAACAGCGGGATCAATACACAGTGAATCGGCACCATCATTCCGATCAGGAAATAGGTCATCATCAGTCTGGAAAACTTCCAGCGCATTCTTGCAATCGCAAACGCCGCCATTGAACCAAATACAAGGCTCAGAACCAGTGCTGTCACACAGACGATCGCAGAATTCAGCGTCGCCTTGCCGAGATATCCTGCCGTCCACGCAAACGTGTAGTTTTCCCACTGGATACGTTTGGGCAGTGCAAACGGTGAGGTAAAAATCTCCGCATTGTCCTTGACTGAAACAAGCAGCATCCACAGCAGCGGTGCCAGATAGATAAACGCGAGAATGATCAAAAACGCATAGATCACGATCCGGGACACGCTCAGTTTTTTTCTATTATTTCTTTTCATGCCAGTTCTCCTCCCGTCCTACATTTCATATGAGTCAACTTTGACAAACTTGTTGATGATAAAGGTCATAACCAGGCACAGGACGAGCAGAACCACACCGATCGCACTCGCGTAGCCGTATTTGAAATATTTGAAGCCCTGTGTATACAGATGCGTTGCCAGCACTTCGGTCTGATGGTTCGGTCCTGCCTCCGTCATGTTGAAGATCAGATCGAAAAATTTTAGCGAACCGATACAGTTCAGCGACATTGCGGTCGCTACCATCGGACGGATCAGCGGCAGTGTGATATGTAAAAATGCCTGTTTTTTCGTTGCTCCGTCGATATAGGATGCCTCGTACAGGCTCTTGTCAATACCGGAGATCTGCGCCATATACAGCATCATCGACTGTCCGACATACTGCCACAGTGCGACAAACGCGATCACCTTCATCGGAAGATTGATAAAGCCTTTGACATCCATCAGCCACAACGGTCCCTGAATACCCCATGCCGCTAAAATCTGGTTGATACCCAGCTTCGGGCTGAAAATGAACATCCACAACAGACCGAGCGCTGCGGATGACAGCACGCAGGGCAGATAATACACATTTTTAAAGAAGTTTCTTCCTTTTTCAATATTGGTCAGCAGTGCCGCCAGCAGCAGACCCATAACAAGCTGCGACACACACGAGAACACCATAAAAAACAGTGAATTTTTGAGCGCAATACGCATCGTCTTATCGTTCAAAAATAACTGTCTGTAATTTTCGAATCCAATAAATTCCGGCTTTGTCAATGCATCATAGCTGCACAGTGAATAGTACAATGACTGGCAGATCGGAATAAACAAAACAAACGTAAATAGCAGGAATGCCGGTGCGACAAAAAAGATAATCGCTTTTTTATTCCTCAATAATTTGTCCATAAAAACCTCCAGAATTTTAGAAACTGCGGGACCGGTCCTTTCCAATCCCGCAGCCAGCTCTTATTCGTCCTATTATCTGATTATTTCCACACGTTGTTTACATAGAAATCTTCAATCGTCTGTAAGCCTTCTTCTACCGGAGTGCCAAGATAAATAGATACCATTGCATCGTCAAAAGTAGATCCTGCCTCCGTAGAAGCCAGTGACTCGTTGTAGAATCCAAAGGTAGATGAAGCATTGCTGAATACATCCATAACATATGCAAGCTGGGCAGGTGCCTTGTCTGCATCGTATTCAACCTTTGTTACCGGAATCTTTCCACCGACCTCAGCCGTATACTTCTGGGCGGTATCGTCTGTGAAATACTTCATGAATGCAAGAACAGCCTCTTTGTGCTCGGTATTTGCACTCATTGCTAAACTGTCAGACTTTGCGATCACTCTGCCGTTTGTTCCGGGGAATGCGAATACACCACACTTATCCTCGAAATCAGGGTTTGATCCGTTGATCTGAGCGATTGCCCATGATCCCTGGATAAGCATTGCAGCTTCCTCATTATAGAAGTTTGCGGTTGCAACGTCATTGGTATCTCCGGCTGCTGTCGCCTGGAAATACTTTGACAGCTCGAGCATCTTGTTTGCTGCTGTCACTACGTTAGAATCTGTCCAGTGAGCAGTACCTGCATCAATCGCATCCAGATCCACGCCCTCTGCGTCACACAGATAACCTGCTAACATGGATAAGCACCATGCAGTACCTGCGGAAATCGAAATCGGTGTGTAACCTGCTGCCTGTAACTTTTCACAAGCATCAAGTAATCCATCCCAGTCAGTCGGCATTGTGCTGATACCGGCCTTTTCAAACATCTCTGTATTGTAGAATACACATGCTGCTGCGATATTTAAAGGAACTGCATA
>CALBJL010000206.1 GCA_937893485.1 uncultured bacterium
CGCTAGAGTGATCGAAGACATCGACTGCTGCTCACAGGTGAACTCCCTGCCGCGGACGATTCCGTGACGGTTCATATTCGTTTCCTTGTTATCCCCGACCATCGCATGATTGTCACGGATGCTGCCGCAGATCGGGAACAGCAGCGGTGCCTGATTTGCCCAGTACGCCGGTTCTCCCTGCCACAGATACTCAATGCCGTCCTTGCTCTTGATGGAAGTCAGCACACCGCCTGTCGTGGATACCTTCACGGTCAGAAACTCATTTTCCAATGTGTAGTTCATTGATTTTCCCTCCTGAATATAAATTTTCCGCGCAACTAACATGTTACATTCATCGTAGCATACTTTTCTTATAAATACAAATAAAATGTAACAGTTCTCCCGCCGTGTTTTTTCTTGACCGGGTATGAATGGAATGATAAAATTCATTTAATATTTTTAGTCACTATTTTTATGAGGTGCAAGTGCTTATGGCAGAAACAATTTTAGAATATGTACAACAGGAAATGCGCTCCTTTGCCGAGCATCCGTTTCACGAGGTAGACTCACTGGTACTGTCACAGTTTTCCTACATCCATCTCGGAAACCTGATCGCGCCGCCGTCCGCCGGTGTCGTGCGCACGCCGCTCACACTCCAGCAGCTCTACCGCGCGGAATGCTTTTCCTATTTTTTTGCAAACCAGCCCGACGCTGACCGCAACCGGCTGTTACTGGAGGCATGTGCCGCCAGCCCGCGGTTTCGCGACATCGGTATTGCTTACTACGCAGAAGATTTTGACGCGGCTGCCGAAAAACAGTTTTGCGCGATGACCTTTTTTCTGAATGCAGACACGGCATACCTCGCCTTCCGAGGCACGGACGCTACGCTCGTCGGCTGGAAGGAGGATTTTAATATGGCATTCCTGACACCGGTTCCGTCGCAGGAGGCAGCGCTCGTCTACACGCTCAGCGTCGCAAAGCTGATCCGCGGGCAGCTGATCCTTGGCGGACATTCCAAGGGCGGAAATCTCGCCGTCTATGCGTCGATGCAGAGCCCGAAGCGCCTGCAAAGCCGCATCCGTGAGATCTACTCCCACGACGGTCCGGGATTCCGCGACAATGTTTTTTCCAGCGAGGGATTTTTACAAATCAAAGACCGCATCAAAAAAACGCTCCCGCAGTCATCCCTCGTAGGAATGCTGCTGGAGCATCAGGAAAATTTTGAAGTTGTCGAAAGCTCTGCGGTCGGCATCGTCCAGCACAATCCGTATTCATGGATCGTGCGCGACGGCGCTTTCGTAAAGCGGGATACGCTTACCTCCGGCGCAGATTATCTAAACCGGACGCTCGCAGACTGGCTCAGCCTGCTGTCCAACGAACAGCGCGAGCAATTTGTCGACGCACTCTACTCGGTAATCTCCGCCAGTGATTTTTCCTCATTCATGGAATTGCGCGAGACATGGCCAAACGAATTGTCCTCGGTCATGGAAAACATGAAAACCATGGATGATGAGACAAAACGCATCATGCATGAGACGCTGCACTCGCTCATGCTCATGGCGATCAAAAATCTGCCGGCTCCTATGCCGAAACGGCAGGCTCCTCGTATTTTCGGCAAACCAGACTAAATACCAGAATACCGACACACGGTATGATATTACATGCCATACCCGCCTGCAGGCTCACGCCCTCCGCCACCAGACCGATGATCCACGGCATGAGGATCGCTCCGAGTCCTGCGGTCGGCAGCATGATTCCCATGCTCGCCGCATTTAACATCTTTCCCGCTCCCGCCACACCGGTCGGGTTCACACCTGCCATCGCAAACGAGAACGCAAACAGCATCAAGATTGCAAGCCATCCGGTATTGGAGAAGATCAGTGCCGCATATAAGACGATACAGCCGCCGCCCATGACAGCCAATGCCTTGAAACGATCCTTGATCGGGAATACAAATGCGATCAGAAGCCTTGCGATGAGCGTCGCGCCCCACATGATCGTCATGGTATAGTTTGCCAGCGTTCCTGACAAAATACCGTTTCCTTTATAATATGTAACCATCCATCCGGTCACGCTCGTCTCCGCTGCATTCTGGCAAAAGATCAGTGCCGTCAGCAGCCAGAATTTCTTTTCTTTTAAAAATCCCCAGTCCGTGCGCTCTTTTTTCCCATCTGTCGTCTGCTGTGATTTTCCCGGAAACCGGACTGCCAGAAATACGAGCCACAGCAGCACACCACCGGCTGACAATGCGTACATCGGCGCAAATCTGCCGATCAGCAGCGTCGCCGTGATCAGGATCGGTCCTAACAGCGCGCCGCACGCGTAGCTGGCATGCATCACATTCATGCCCTTTGTGCGGTCCGGCGCATGATTGCCGACTAATACGGTACAGTTATTGATCGCATTGCCCTTTGCGAGACCAAGCAGCAAAAATGCCAGCATCACGAGCCATAGATAGTTGCCAGATGCCATAAACAGATAGCCGAGTGCATAGCCGCTCGTGAGTGTCAGCACGGTCATGCGCGTACCGATCTTTGAGGGCAGGACTGCCGATGCAAATCCGGCGACCAGATTACCGATATTCATAAGTGATAACAGCGTGCCGGTCATGCTGTAGGCAAAGCCGTAATACTCCTGCAGCAGGCTCACGATCACACCGCTGCTCATCGCACAGATGCCACTGAAGAAAAACGCCAGACACCCCATACGATATAATTTTGAATTTTTCTCCGTTGTATTCATAACCCGTTTTTCCTCCTGTGCAGACAATCATACCATTTCTTTTTGTCAATTTCAAGCAAACATCCATGCGCAAATTGCCCGAATTTGCCAGTATTTTCCATAAAAAGGTGGCTTTTTATTTCCCGCTATGTTACACTTAAATTTATAAAATCTTTAAATTGGAAGGAGAAGGTTATGAACACAGAAACTGGTAAAAGGAGCTCCTTTTCCGGTAAGATCGGTTTTGTCCTGTCTGCCGCCGGCGCATCCGTCGGTCTCGGAAACATCTGGAGATTTCCTTACCTCGCAGCAAAGTATGGCGGAGGAATTTTTCTTCTTGTCTACATCATTCTGGCACTCACATTCGGCTACAGCATGATCATTGCCGAGACATCGATTGGACGTATGACCGGTAAAAGCCCGGTAAGTGCCTTTCGTTCCTTTGGCAAAGCAAAATGGATCAACGCCGGAGGCTGGATCAACGCGATCGTTCCCTTGCTGATCGTTCCCTACTATTCCGTAATTGGCGGATGGGTCATCAAATATCTGTTTGAGTATGTATTGGGGCATGGCAGTGCACTCGCCACAGACGGATATTTTTCAGATTTTATTTCCAACGGTGTCTCTACGGAAGTATGCTTTATCATCTTCGCGTTACTCACGCTTATTATCATTTTCGCCGGTGTACAAAACGGTATTGAGCGCGTATCCAAGATCATGATGCCGATTCTGGTTGTTTTATCTGTCATTATTGCAATCTATTCAATCACGAGACCTGGCGCTATGGCAGGCGTTAAATATTTTCTTGTGCCGAACATTGACAACTTTTCATGGATGACCGTCGTATCTGCGATGGGACAGATGTTCTACTCGCTGTCGATTGCGATGGGTATCCTCATCACATTCGGATCTTACATGAAAAAAGATATTTCAATCGAGGATTCCACCAAAAATGTAGAAATTTTTGACACTGCAATCGCAATCATGGCAGGACTTATGATCATTCCCGCCGTATTTGCTTTCTCAGGCGGAGATCCAGACACCTTACAGGCAGGACCTTCACTGATGTTCATCACAATCCCTAAGGTATTCGACAGCATGGGGTTCGGCACCATCGTCGGCATTCTGTTTTTCGTGCTGGTACTGTTCGCAGCAATCACCAGCTCTATCGCACTGACCGAGAGTGCCGTATCTACCTTTGAGGATGAGCTCGGCTGGGATCGTCGCAAATCAACGGTACTTGCCGGGGCGATCATGCTCATATTAGGCACCCTGTCCTCTCTGGGCTATGGACCGCTCGCCTCTGTAAAAATCATCGGCATGCAGTTTTTAGACTTTTTTGATTTCCTGTCAAACTCTGTGATGATGCCGATCGCAGCGCTTGCTACGTGTCTGCTCGTATCTAAAGTGATTGGTCTGAAGGCCATTGAGGAGGAAGTCCTGCTCGGCGAGAGCAATTTCCGCAGAAAAGTGATCTTTAATTTTATGATCAAATATCTGTGCCCGATCTTCGCGGTAATCATTCTGGTCAGCTCAGTAGCAAATGCATTCGGATGGATTTCGATGTAAGGTAACAGTTCAGCCATTACCACGAAAATGTGTGAATCATGCTTGCATGAATGAACACATTTCGCTGGCTGAACTGTAACAATATAAATCATTTAACAGAAGGAGTTTATTACTTATGGAAAAAAAAGAAAACAACTTTTCCGGACAGCTCGGTTTTGTGCTGGCTGCGGCAGGAAGTGCGGTCGGAGTCGGTAATCTCTGGCGATTCCCCTATCTCGCTGCCAAAGACGGTGGCGGACTGTTCCTGCTCATTTATCTGATCCTCGTTGTCACGTTTGGATTTACACTGCTGACCTCTGATATTGCGCTTGGCCGCAAGACAAAGCAGAGCGCGATCGGTGCTTACACGCAGTTACATCCGAAATGGAAGTTTTTAGGTATCCTGACGTTCCTCGTACCGGTTCTGATCATGACATACTACGCTGTGATCGGCGGCTGGATCACCAAATATGCAGTCGTTTATCTGACCGGTCAGGCACAGGCAGCGGCAGAGGACAACTACTTTACATCCTTTATCACTTCACCGGTTTCCCCGGTTATATTCGCACTTATCTTCATGGGTGTGACCGCACTCATCGTTTACAACGGTGTAGAGGGCGGTATTGAGCGCGTATCTAAATACATGATGCCGATTCTGCTCGTGCTG
>CALBJL010000207.1 GCA_937893485.1 uncultured bacterium
AACGCAGGTGCGTCCGCATTAATTGCGATATAGCCCTTATCCTCGATCACAGCCTGACCGTCTGCACTCATAATAAAGTTGATGAAATCCTGTGCTACATCTGATACCTCTGCCTTTGTTGCAATGTTAAACGGTCTGGAAAGTGCATAGCTGCCGTTTTTCACGTTATCTGCGGTCGGCTCTACGCCTCCGACATTGACTGCCTTTACGGTATCGTTCATAGATCCCATAGATGCATATCCGATCGCATTCTCGTCACCTGCAACGGTTGTCATCATGACCTCGGTGCTGTTTGTGATGATTGCCTCTACGGTTGTGAGATCCTGATCATCCTGCTTTACTCCGGTCAACTCGATAAATGCGCCTCTTGTACCGGAACCATCCTCTCTGGATACGACTGTGATCTCATTTCCTGCCAGTGAACTTGCTGCATCTGCACTCTGATCTGATGAATCTTCTGACGACGCCGTATCATCGGCACTGCTGTCCTCTGCGGAATCATCTGCGGTAGTGTCTGCTGAAGTATCTGCAGTCGTATCTGCTGCGGTATCCTGCTTAGAACCACAGCCTGTCATCATGGAGATAGCTAATGCAGCCATCAAAATTGTTGCCAGTAATTTCTTTTTCATTTTTTTCTTCCTCCAATTTTCTTGATTGAATCTTTCATTTGTTTGACAGAATCTATCATAGTGCTCCCATGTAAAATCCATTACCAGCAATGCGTAAAATGTATGTAAAAAAGGCGTAAAAAAAGAGTCGCTTGCGGCTCTTTGGCGCCCGAGCGGTATGCGAAGCATATAATTCATTTCCGCGTGGTGCGCATCCACGCGGAGCATTTTATGTGATGGGAATTTTCCAGCACATAAAAATACCTGCCGTTTTGCGACAGGTATTTTGATTGCCATGCATCCGTAAGAAGTTGCCGGTGGCAGGTTCTTTAGGCACATCCATATGTTAAAACTGTTTTTGTTCGTCCGTCTGCATATATTTTTTCTCGTAATCCGCAATCTTCATCGGTCTGCCAAAGAAATAACCCTGAAATACATCGCAGCCGATCTTTGTCAGAAAATCCACATGCTCCTTGGTCTCCACGCCCTCTGTGATGACCGGCATGCCGAGCTCCTTTGCCAATGCGACAATCATTTTTAAAATCGTGCGGCTGCGCTCCTCGCGCTCACTCTCACGCAGAAAGTGCATATCAATCTTCAGCACATCGACACAGATATCCTTGAGCATATTCAGTGACGAATAGCCGCTGCCGAAATCATCCATCTCGACGACGAATCCTGCAGCTCGCAGTCTTTTAATCAGCGCCAGCTGTTTCGGCAGATCCGTCATCATCGCGCTCTCCGTGATCTCCAGCTTGAGATTTTTCCGGTCAATGCCGTAGCGGTGCACCAGTGTGTTGAACTCCTTATAGATATCCACAAAGAAGAAATCCTTCGGAGAGATATTCACGGACAGATAGCGGTCGGTAAAGCCTTCATCCTTCCACTTTTGCAGCTGCCGGCATGCAAGCTCCCACACGCGCAGATCCAGTTTTACGATCAGACCGTTGCGCTCGAAAGCCGGAATAAACGCACCCGGCAGTAGCAGACCGCGTCTCGGATGGTTCCAGCGCACAAGTCCCTCCCCACCGCCACATCTACCGTCCACTGTAATCTGCGGCTGGATATACAACTCAATCTCGCCCTCGTCAATCGCCCGGTCGAGTCCTACTGCCAGCTCTTTTTCTTCCAATACATGATGCCGCAGCGTTTCATCATAATACGCCACCAGTTTCTGGTAATCACCCTTGATCGTCTCCAATGCAAACATCGCGCGGTCACACATCACAGAAATCGGTAAGCTCAGATCATCAATCTCGTATACACCGAGATACACCTTGAGCGGATAAGAGATCTCATTTGCGATTTTCATCACTTCCGTTGTCTTTTCCGCAAACTTCATTTCACGATAATCACGCTTGCGCATGAGCAGCGCAAACTGGTCATTGACCAGTCGTCCGTAGACTTCACCACTGAGTGTCTGCTCGCGGAGCGCATTCGCAATATCAATCAGCAGCCGGTCTGCCGCCTTGCTTCCGAACACATCATTGATCATTTTGAAATTGCTGACATCGGAACAGATCATCAGGTAATGCTCATCGGGATGCAGCTTCAGGCAGCGCTCTGCCTGCTTATAAAAGTATTCCCGATTATACAGCCCTGTGAGGAAATCATGTGTCGCCGCATGCCGTTCGCGCAGCAGCAACTCAATCTCCTCCGTGCACTCCTGTATATTCAGATAACAGCCGACATACTGCTGCTTTTCATCCAGCAGCCTGCGGTACTGCACCTTTAAATACTGCTTCTGATCCCCTTTGATTCTTGTCCAGTCATAGATAAAATTCTCATCCATCGACTGATAATGCTGTTTGCACCAGTTTCCGAACATTTCATTGAAATGCGGTGCATATTCCGGTAGCAGATCCAGCATCTTCATAACGCTCTCGTTGGAATAGATTGCGCGGTTATCGGCATCTGCTACAATCACGCCATTCTGCATCTCGTCTACCGTCATCCCAAGCGTCTGGTTCACCAGCGCATGCGGCATGAACTCTACCGCATAATAGTAGATCGCCATTGCTGCCAGCGGGAAACCGAACACGGAGAAATCAATCAGCGTGCGGAAAATCAGATGCAGCGCATCCAGCGCCACAACAATCCCTAAAATCAAAAGGATGTGATCATATTTGACCTTATACATGCGCGGCACATGCATCCGCTTATCCCAAAGGATCAAAACAATAATTGCAACGAGTATATAACACCAGCACAAATGAATCCGAAACGCCGTCATCTGATCATAGTTCCAGTAAAGAGTCTCCCCCCGATTCACCGGATATATCCGGTATGCATGCTGGAACAGGGGATTGAACAGCAGCTGAATTGAATCCACCACGCTGATCAAAGCGATAATCAGAGGATGCACATAACACTCAAGCTCTGTTCCGCAATAATCATTAGCAAAGCATATAATCGAAACGAGCAGCCAGTCAAGGGAAATAAAAAACAGACCAAATGACAGATCTGCCACGAGCGGCTGATCCGTAGCGAGCTGAACCATGCTCGTCACCACCGATACGCATGCAAATCCCATGATCCATTGAATATCATGTGCTATTTTCTTCTTATTATAAAATGCCCGGATTCCAAAAACGATCAAGGCAATCGTGACCAGCACATACGCGATCTCAAACCCAAGTTTCATGGTGAAAATCCTCCATCTGCTGTCTGTCTGTTGTCACCTTCATTTTAGCAAAAAAACGTGGAAATG
>CALBJL010000208.1 GCA_937893485.1 uncultured bacterium
TCATCTCCATCGTGCAAAGGCAGCAAAATCAGACATGGCTTTGCTCGCGCTGCTACTTTTACGTGCAAAATATACATAATTGTATGCCTATCCTGCATAATGAATATTTTTGCGTTGCGTAACATATGGCTGCTGGCGGCAGGTGCAGTAGTTCCCGTCAGATGCGATCATAGCTCCAACGCAGATCCCTATCAGTCTATTTCTCTAATTTTTTCTCCATAATCTCATAAACAAGTTTCACATCATTTTCGAGTTTGTACATACCATGTCCCACGGTTTTATAACCCCTGTGCTCGTATAGACAAACGGCAGCAAGTGATGCATCCAAAATAACAGTATCATGATTTTTTGCAATTTCAGTTTCCAAAGAATCCATAATATGTGAGCCGCAGCCTTGATTCTGATAAGCAGGCAGGACATATACACCTGTAATATGATTACCATCAAAACAGCCCGTTCCTATGACCAGATCTTTATCCAGCAACACGCCCATATTCCCGGATTTTATTCCGTCTAAAATATGCTCTTTACTATGATGATTGCAAAAAAAGGTAACTACCTCTTTGGGATAATACTTCGGATATACAGTCTCAATCACTGCATGTAAAACATCGTAAATTGCGCCTGCCATATCAGATGTTGCCGTTATGTATTCCATCGTAATCCTCCTAGTCTCTAGTTCAACCTACCCACAGTTCAAATTATATACGTAGCCATATTTTTTTCAAGCCAATACGTTTTATTTTTCCAGATGTATCGCCCCGATCTGCCGTATGTGCATCGGATAGACCGCATCTGCTCCGACATAGGCAGATATGAAATGCAGGGCAGGCATTGTTCGGAAACAGCAGCACCTTACACACCGGAGCCATGCTTGAAAATCAGGGCTGCGAATATCTGTCCGCCTGCAGATCTCACTCTTTGATTTTATCGCCCAATACCGGATCGAAAAAAGTGTGGAATATCTGACAACGACCAACTATTCCATAACGGAAATCGCGGATTTAACCGGCTTCAATGACTCCAATTATTATACAAAGGTATTCCGCAGACAAAAAGGATGCCCACCCAGCCAGTATCGGCAGGCGGGCAGAAATCGCTGATTTATTTAGACTGATAAGAAGCCCTCAATTCGTCAAACTTATAGTATTGATACGATTTAGTCATCCAGAATACTATACTCTTAACAAAAATATCTGATCTCTCCAAAATATTCCATCCATTTTTTCTTTATTTCATCACTTCTTGCTTCGATAATTCTCACAATATTTCTCAATGCAGTTGAGGGATATTGGATGCATTGTTTACTACGATGCATTTTCCTACAGATGTAATCCAAACTTTGGTTGCATTTTGTCTCGGGCTTCCTTGCGCTATATGCACATGAATAGGTTCTAGCGGTTTTCCCTCGTTTGCCCAAAAGTAAACCCAGTACGATCCAACTTTAAAAACCTGAGGCATTTTCAAATCCTCCCTCTTTCGCAAACTCCATGATCAAATGCGCTGTGGATTTAATGATGTCTAAAAAGTAATTGAGTTCCTGCGATGAATATCCATGATTCTCTGTAATCTCATACGACGGTAAATAACATGTCATATGATGAAAGCCATCTTTTTCATCTGGTGTCTCAACATAAACTTTTACTGTTCCATCTTCATTCATATCGGAATGAACAATTTCTGTCTCATCATTTAAAGTCATAAATGGATACATCATAGCCATCTACCTCCTTGCCCCACTTCTAATTGATATTTTCCTTTTCACCATCCACATCATCTGTTTCTGTATAAAAGCCATGGTCTGTTTCTGCTTCCTCCGATGCACCATCTATTTCATGCAAAATGTAATCTGTCTGCCCATTCTGCGGCTCATCCTCTGCACGCTCCACATCGTCTGCATCTCTATAAAAGCCATGATCCGTCTCAAACGTTTCGGATCCATCATCCTTTTCACTTACCAGATAGTCTGCCTGTCCATTTTTTGATTCATCCTTCGCATATGCCGTTACAAACAGACAGCATCCCAACAAAACAATGATTCCTGCACATCTCTTTTTCATAAATCTTCACACTCCCTTCATATACCTGTCCTTATTCTACCACAAACCATGATTTCATGAATCAGCTTTTTCTTCGTCTTTTTCATTTCTTAACTCTCTTAATTCATACAATATAAACCCACCCATAACCGCGATTGGAAGGGATACCGAAAGAGATACCGGTTCCACAAAAGCACCGATAACGCCTGCAATTATGGTACAAAATATTGCCAATTTAATCATAAAAAGATCCTTCTTTCTGTTGTGATATAGTTAAATAAAAGGCTTATTGAGCAGAACATCATATGGCGAAACTCTTGAAAACTATGGTATCGACATCTTAAAAGCACTTCAGCTTAGACCGTTTTTACCCGATGAGGTAAATCTGACACCTAAGCTGATACGCTTTAACTTAGCATAAAAATCTGCCGTCAGACTGAAACCTAACAATTTCATTGTTAAGTTATCCATTGCTTAATTATAATACAACTCGAATATGGCACCATATTGGGTTTCTTCTATTGAAAAAATCCCATTGTATGGTTGCTCTACAAAAAATCCTTCCTTGTTTTTGAAACTATAGACAACGCTTCCACTTTGTCCCGCAGTAACTTCAAAGACAATCTTTAGATAATCATCTGTCCTTGGCGTATCGTCATAGCTCTCTCCTGACCTGTTGCTTACGGCTGACAAATTGGCAAACAAGCTGTCAATTTGCTTACCGTCAGTAATTGTTTTTGTTTCATCACCACAAGAAATGTTTACTGAAATTACGTCCGACCTGTCGGGAAGCGTAAGAGAAGTATCTTCCTTCGTGCTACAAGCGGATAAAAATGCAATTTGGACTATAAGAAATACAAACAATAAATTTCTTTTCATTTTTCCACATCCTTAATTTGTAGTAGCAGAATCAGTTGCCTTCAAGGTGTTGTATTGTA
>CALBJL010000209.1 GCA_937893485.1 uncultured bacterium
TTGAGAGCAAGCAGGCGGTGCTGGTGGCGATTGCGGACCGGTATGCGGCAGATTTCGGTGTGATGCAGAAGAAGCTCGAAGAAAATGACCGGCTGAGTGCCACGCAGAAATTGGAGCGGCTGCTGTGCGCGCTTCCGGAAAATTATTATGACATCGGACTGAGCAGGATCTATGAGCTGGCGGAAAAATATCCGAGACCGTACCGGCATCTGATGGCATCGGTTAATCACGGCTGGGAGCTGGCGGAGGCGTATCTGAGGAAAGGCATGGAGGAAGGTGCGATCCGTCAGGTGTCGATCCCGATTGTGATGGCGATGGTCAAAGGCACGGTACAGGCATTCATGGAGACACGCGTGCTGTATGAGAACAACCTGACTTATGAGCAGGCAAAAGAGGAAATGGTAAAAATACTTATGAAGGGAATTGAGAGCCAATGAAAAAAGAACTGGACAAGGAATTGTATCCGGATTATGTGTATCCGGAGTTTACACCCGACCCAAATGAGCCGTTTCGTGAGCCGATTGCGAAGCTGGGAAAAAAGATCACTGATCGTATCCCGCAAAAGCTCGGCTTGAAGAAAATCACGCGCAACGATCCGGAATACTGGGGACTGGCTGGCGTGCTGTCGGATGAGGAGGCAGAGCTAGCGCTGAAGCTGGATGTCAGAAAGCCAAAGACTTTGCCGGAGATCGTGCAGATGTCAGGGCTCGATGCCAAAAAGTGCGAGGCACTGCTGGAGGAGATGTCGCGGAAGGGTCTGCTGGAATACAACTGGGAGAATCCGGCACATGAAAAGCAGTATGTTTTGCCGATGTATGTGCCCGGCTGCGCCGAGTTTTTCAATATGAGTGCCAGCGTGTTAGCGTCGAATCCGGAGATGGGTACATTTTTTGAGCATATGTCCCGTCTGCCGCTGGAGAAGATCACGCCGTTTGTGCCGGAGGGCGGTGCCGGCGTAGGTATGCATGTCATTCCGGTCGAAAAAGCGATCGAGATGGAGAACGAATCCGTGGATCTGGAGCATATTTCCTACTGGCTGGACAAATATGAGGGGAAATATGCCGCGAGCCCGTGCTCGTGCCGACGTTCACGTCTGACACACGATGAGGGCTGTGCGGACGATCCGGAGGGCTGGTGCATCGCGATTGGCGATATGGCAGACTATGTCGTAGAGACACAGAAGGACGGACGCTATATCTCCAAGGAGGAGGCTCTTGACATTCTCCGTCAGGCGGAGGAAAACGGATTTGTGCATCAGATCACGAATATCGATGGCAAGGATAAGATTTTTGCGATCTGTAACTGTAATGTGAATGTATGTTATGCGCTGCGCACTTCACAGCTTTTTAATACGCCGAATATGTCGCGTTCTGCCTATATCGCGAAGGTGGAAACACAGAACTGTGTTGCCTGCGGCAAGTGTGTGGAGAGCTGTCCTGCCGGGGCGGTAAAGCTCGGACAGAAGCTGTGTGACAAAGAGGGCTGTGAGATCACATATCCGAGAATGCCGCTGCCGTCGGATCAGCCGTGGGGTGAGCATATGTGGTCGCACAATTACCGTGATGTCAACCGGATCAACTGTTATGATACCGGTACGGCACCGTGTAAAACCGCATGTCCGGCACATATTGCGGTGCAGGGATATTTACAGCTTGCTAAGGAGGGGCGGTTTGATGAGGCGCTTGCGCTGATCAAAAAGGATAATCCACTTCCGGCAGTCTGCGGTCATGTCTGCAACCGCCGTTGTGAGGATGCATGTACGAGAGCGACGATTGATGAGGCGGTAGCGATCGACGAGGTCAAGCGGTTTATCGCGGAGCGTGATCTGAATGCTGCGACGCGCTATATTCCCAAGCCGACGATCCCGTCGCTGCGGGGCGGCTTTGAGGAAAAGATCGCGATTATCGGTGCGGGTCCTGCGGGATTGTCCTGTGCATATTATCTGGCTCTGACCGGATACAAGCCGACGGTATTTGAGAAAAATGACGAGCCCGGCGGTATGCTGCGATACGGAATTCCATCTTATAAACTGGAAAAAAATCTGCTGGCGGCAGAGATCGATGTCATACGGGAGCTGGGTGTCGAGATCCGTTGCGGCGTAGAAATCGGAAAGGACATTACGATCGAAGAACTGCGTGAGCAGGGCTACCGTGGATTTTATGCGGCGATCGGCTGCCAGAAGGGCAGAAAGCCCGGCATCAGCGGAGAGAATGCGGCAGGCGCTTACACCGCAGTCGATTTTCTGCGGGAGGCAGGGGCAAACGAGCACTTTGCGCTGAGTGGAGATGTCGTTGTGATCGGTGGCGGAAATGTGGCGGTCGACGCGGCGCGGATCAGCGTGCGTTGTGCGCAGCAGGAGCGTGTTGGAGCAAAAACACTGTTGAAGAAAGCACTCATAAACAATCCGATCAAGGAGCTGATCAAGGATTCTGCCATAGAATCTACAATAGAGTCCGTGAAAGAGTCGATCAGGGATTCCGCCATAGAGTCTACGATAGAATCGGTAAAAGAATCGATTAAGGAATCTGTGACAGATTCGATCAAGGTCTCCATGTTCTGTCTGGAGCAGCGGGAGCAGATGCCCGCGAGCGAGGAGGAGATCGAGGAGACACTGGCAGAGGGCATTGAATTGAACTGTGGCTGGGGACCGAAGGAGGTACTAGAGGAGAATGGTCAGGTCTGCGGTGTCGTGTTCAAAAAATGTGTGCGTGTGTTTGACGAGCAGGGCAGATTTTCGCCGCAGTATGACGAGGAAGATACGATGACTGTCGCTTGTAAACACGTGATCTTCTCAGTCGGACAGACGATCGACTGGGGACATATGCTGGACAATCTGCATGTGGAGCTGCGGCCGAACGGCAGTGTGCTGGCAAACAGACTGACGTATCAGACTTCCGAGCCGGATATTTTTGTCGGCGGAGATGTCTATACAGGACCGAAATTTGCGATCGATGCGATCGCGGCAGGACGCGAGGGCGCGATTTCCCTGCACCGCTATGTGCATGAGCATTGTACGCTGACGATCGGCAGAAACCGCCGTGATTTTATTGAGCTGGACAAGGAAAATATCCGGGTGGATACTTATGATGATTCCAAGCGCCAGATTCCGCCGAAAACAGATGTGGCAGAGCAGGCAAAGACATTCCGCGATTTATCACACAGTTTTACGGAGGAACAGGTACAGAAGGAGACCTCCCGCTGTCTGTCGTGCGGTGCATCGGTGGTAGATCCAAACAAATGTATCGGCTGCGGCGTGTGTACAACAAAATGTGTGTTTGATGCGATCCGTCTGCACAGGGAGCTTCCCGGTGCGTCCGTGATGCATCCGTCGGAGGAAAAACTTAAATATATCCTGCCGAACATGCTCAAGCAGTCGATCAGGGTGAAGTTTAAAAAGAAACAGTAATTGCAGGGTGTTTTTGCAGTTACAAATGGGAGTAACGTTATGCATGAGTTAGGAGTGACATTTCATATCATGGATCAGCTGGAGCAGGTCGCAGCGGAAAATGAAGTGACCTGCATCCATAAGGTGATTCTCGAACTGGGGGAGGTCTCCACGGTGATCGAATCCTATTTGCGGAATTGCTGGGGATGGGCGGCAAAGAAACGGCCGCTGTTCTATGAATCCGAGCTTGTGGTGGAGACATTGCCGGCAATCACTTATTGTGAGGACTGCAAACAGACATATTCTACGGTAGAATATGGTAAGATCTGCCCCTATTGCAGCAGCGAGCACACATATCTGGTACAGGGCAATGAATGCAACATTAAGGAGATAGAAGTTGAATAACAAAGAAGGGTGAGAAAATATTTTTTCAGATTTATGGGGAGACAGCCGGATGGCAGCTGCTTGGCTGGCTGTATGGCGGCTGGTGGAATGTATTAAACGGTATTGCGGACTGGCACTGTGGTGTATGTTTGCACAGGTATTCCCGCTGTTTCAGGATGCGAGCCGGTTTACGACCGTTACATCCGTATATGCAGAGGGCGGTATCGCGGCCGCGATGGGCAGCAGTATGCCGACGAGTGCAAATCCGATGGCACAGGGTGTGATCTCCGTATTGTCGATCGCGGTGAATGTATTTATTTTTGCATGTATTCTCAAGCGCGCAAAGGCGCAGAAGAAGAACCTGTGGAAAGAGGAGATTTTTACGGATAGCAGGGATTATATTGAGGCGATGGATCGTGTATAACAGTATTTATGAGGGAGCGTGTGACAATGGAACAGCATAAGCGGCGTGTCCGTTATTCGGGAAAATATCCGAAGAAATTTGAGGAAAAATATAAGGAGCACAATCCTGAAAAATATGCAGATACGGTGGCGCATGTGATTGAAAAGGGATCCACGCCCGCCGGTATGCACATATCTATTATGGTAAGGGAAATTCTGGAGTTCCTCGAGATCCGGCCGGGGCAGCAGGGTCTTGATTGTACGCTGGGATACGGCGGACATTCCAGAAAAATGTTAGAACAGCTACAAGGACAGGGGCGGCTGGTGTCGCTTGATATTGATCCGATAGAATCGGAGAAAACCGTGCGGCGTCTGCGTGAGGCAGGATATGGAGAGGATATTTTTCAGTTCTGTCTGACGAATTTTGCGAATATCGATGAAGTGGCGGCGAAGTATGGCACTTTTGATTTTGTGCTGGCAGACCTCGGTGTCTCGTCGATGCAGATCGACGACCCGAAACGGGGATTTTCTTATAAGCTGGAGGGATCGCTGGATCTGCGGCTCGACCCGCTGCACGGGGACAGTGCGGCACAGCGTCTGCGCCAGATCAGCCAGAAGGAATTTGAGGGCATGTTGATTGAAAATTCCGACGAGCCTTACGCAAAGGAGATCGCCGGACAGGTATTTGACCGGATGCGGAAAGGTGCTGCGATGGACACGACAATGGAGCTGCGGCAGGCGGTTGAGGATGCACTTGCAAAGGTGTCCGGCTCAATGTCGAAAAGCGAGCGGGCAGAGCTGGTGAAAAAATCATGCGCGCGTACCTTTCAGGCGCTGCGCATCGATGTCAACAGCGAGTTTGAAGTGCTCTACAGTTTTTTGGAAAAGCTGGATGGGATTCTGAAGCCGGGAGGCAGAGTCGCGATTCTCACCTTTCATTCGGGTGAAGACCGCTTAGTCAAGAAAGCATTTAAGCAGTTAAAACGTGCCAGTGTGTACGCCGAGATCGCGGAGGATGTGACGCGCCCGTCTGCGGAGGAATGCCGCATGAATCCGAGGGCAAAATCAACGAAACTGCGCTGGGCAGTCAAAGCATAAAATATGGAGCAGCCATTCGGCTGCTCCGATTTCATTTACAAAACACAGCGCGCGTTCGAGTTCGTCGGTCGAGGATGGTGGTAAAATCATATTTAAAATTGTGGTTCATAAAATACCTCTTTTTGAATGTATAAGTGTTGACTGTCTGACACATGGTAGTATACCATATCAGCAGAGGGATTTGGACATAAAAATGTAAATGTGTCCGGTCGAAAGGAGTCATACGATCATGGATGAATACGGATCAAATGAATTACTGGCATTTATTGAACGGTGTCCCAGCGCGTTTCATACGGTACATGAGATTGCGGGGCGGCTGGAGCAGGCAGGCTTTACCTATCTGCCGGAGGCAGCGCACTGGGAGCTTTGTGCGGGCGGCTGCTATTATACGACGCGCAACGGATCGAGCATCATCGCATTCCGCGTGGGTGCGGAGCTGTCGGATTATCATTTTCAGTTGTGTGCGTCGCACAGTGATTCGCCCTCTTATAAGATCAAAAATGAGGCGGAGCTGGATGGACCGGGCGAGTATCTGCGGCTCAATGTGGAGGCTTACGGAGGGATGATCGACAACACGTGGTTTGACCGTCCGCTCGGCGTGGCGGGCAGAGTCCTTGTGCGGGAAAACGGGGCGGTCGTATCCAGACTGTTTGATGCCGAGCGTGATCTGCTGCTCATTCCGAATGTGGCGATCCATTTTAATCGGGAGATCAACAATGGATATAAATACAACCGGCAGGTCGATCTGTGCCCGCTGTTTTCGGCAGGCGAACTGAAAAAGGGTGCGTTTGATACGTTTGTTGCCGGACAGCTCGGCGCAGAACCGGAAGATATTCTCGGCAAGGATCTGTTTTTAGTGAACCGCCAGAAGGGCGTGGTCTGGGGCGCGTGCGGGGAGTTTGTATCGAGTCCGAAGCTGGATGACCTGCAATGTGCCTATGCGTCTTTACAGGCATTTTTACAGGAGGAAAATGAGCAGGCGGTCAATGTGTACTGCTGTTTTGACAACGAGGAGGTCGGGTCAAATACGAAGCAGGGTGCGATGTCTACGTTTCTGGCGGATGTGCTGGAGCGGATCAACGTGGCACTCGGAAAGACAAGGGAGGAGTATTTGCAGGCGCAGGCGCGTTCGTTTCTCGTGAGCTGTGACAATGCACATGCCGTGCATCCGAATCATCCGCAAAAAACGGATGCGGAGAACTGCGTATGGATGAACCGAGGGATTGTGGTCAAGGAGAGTGCTAACCAGAAATATACGACAGATGCCTTCAGCCGCGCGGTATTTACCGAGCTGTGTGTGCGTGCACAGGTGCCGGCACAATCGTTTGCGAACCGCAGTGACAGTGCCGGGGGCTCTACGCTGGGGAATCTGTCAAATACGCAGGTGAGTATGCATGCGGTAGACATCGGGCTGGCGCAGCTTGCGATGCATTCGAGTTATGAGACGGCGGGGGCGCGTGATACCGAGTATGCGATCCGGGCGCTTAGGATGTTTTATCGGACAAATGTGCGCATTGAGGAGGCGGAGCGGGTTGCGTTCTCTTAGCAGATGCCGAAAAAACAGCGGCAACAATATTTTTTATGAGGTCGCAGCCCCGCAAGCATATAAATGATCTTTTACGGTTGGGCTGCGGTCGCAACAGTATCCCGATCATCTGCTCCGATTGTCCAGCGGTGCCTCGCTGTTTCTTCAGCCTTGGCTCGATGTGTCCTTCGCACACATAGCCTGCGGCTTTCAGCT
>CALBJL010000210.1 GCA_937893485.1 uncultured bacterium
TGATGAGCCTTGTCCAGCACGGTGTGATCTTGATGGAACAGGCGAGAAAGTATACGAACGATAAGCGGGATTTAGAGCAGTTTATGTAACAGTAATTTTATAACGATCTGATCGTAACATCCGATTGGAAATTGCCGGAAGCATACATGATCAGACAGAGGTAACCGGAATGCAGAAAAACAGGGGCGTACATAAAAAACTGAATAGCAGAGGCTTTACTTTGGTAGAGATGGCTGTCACGCTCACGATTGTGAGTCTCCTGCTGGCGGTTACCTTTGTCGGTCTGCGCGCATGGATGCGCCATGCAGAGTTTAAAAAGTGTAACGAGTATGCACATACGGTCTATACGTCCGCGTCACTGGAGCTGTCGGCGCTGGAGCTGGCTGCGGATCTGGATCGTTTTACGGAGCGCGTCAAGGCGAGCGGTACACCGTTACAGACAACGGCACAGCTGGGAAACGGAGCGCCGGAAAATGTCTATGAGGATGGGCGGATGTATGCGATCACGGCAGATGCCGGTGCATATGCGCAGTATCAGGCGGGCGGCTCCGTATCGCAGCAGGCGATGCTTGTGTATGAGCTGATCGATCCGTATTCGTATGACAAGGGTGTGTGCAATCACGCGATCACGATCGAATATGACAGCGTCAGCCGGGCAGTTTATGCCGTTTTTATCAGCACGCGGGCGGAGAATTTTGTGTACAGTGATGACCACGGCGGCGATTATGAGGCGTATGATGAGAGCGGCACGGTCAGCCTGAATGCGGCGGCTGACTATGCCATGAACCGTTCGAGGGAGGTGCGAAAGGCGCTGATGCTCGGCTATTACTGCATCGATGATCTGGGGATCAATGCGGCATTTAACGAGGGACAGCTGCGCATTACCGAGTGTTATCTGGACAACGCAGAGACACTCGATCTCGTTGTGGCGAGCAACTCGCGCCACGAGGAGGCGGATGTCAAATATACGGCAACGATTTACCGGACAGATGGTGACAAGCCGCTGTTTGATGTGACCTTTTCGCTGATGGATCTCTATGCGAAGGGCTACAAGGCAGCCGAGACGCAGATCCCGCATGTCATAGAGGCTGCCGTGAACAGATACAATGGAACGGTCAGAAGCAGCCAGACAGAAAACATGTATTTTCCGTTATCTGTTGCCGAAAATGAGCTGCGTATTACACTGGATGCGGTGATGTCGGCACAGACCGGTTATGTGCTCGATCAGGGCGGAAGTGCCACAGGCAGGCTGTCGACCAGCTTCCACCGGTTTTTACAGAGCACGGCGGATACGCCGGATATCTATGCGTCCGCGCGTGTCCAGCAGCTGACAGAGGATGATCTGCCGTTTGGCTATGATCAGGAAAAGCGCGGTGTGCGCCTGTGGATCGAGGATGAGGAATATATTATCGGATCATCGGTTGTATCGAATACGGAAAATGCCTTTTTTGCATCGGTAAAGGATGAAAAAACAGGCATTGGTTTCGTGCGCCATCTCGCGAATATCCGCTACTGTGATCCGAACAGGGACATGACGTTCCAGCTTGTGAATGACCTGCAATTTGCGGATGCAGTGATCTATGACCAGAATACAGCCAGAACGGGTGTGGAGAATGCAATGGAGCTCATGGAGCTGCATACGGTAAAGGCGTTTCCCGCGATTCCGGAATTTGGCGCGCGCTGGACGCTGACCGGAGAAAAGGCGCTCAGCACGCAGGACTACGCGATCAACCAGCTTGTGCTGACGGACGAATCGATTGTCACATCCGTTGCAAAGGCGGATGAGCGCTATGGCATGATCGGCAGAAACAGCGGCGTGGTCAAGCATCTTGCATTGAACGGCAGCACGGCGACACTCGGCTACACGGCGAAGGTGGTGAGCGGTGTATCGGATGCTGCGATCAAATATGAATTACAGCCGGAAAACGGCTATTTAAAGGTGCGTGCGGCAGGCGTACTCTGCGGTCTGAATCAGGGTACGGTCAAAAATATCGCGATGGATGAGACGACTTCGGCGCATCTGGCACTGAATTATACACCGGTTGGCTCTGCGGCGGAGCTTACGACGGCAAAGATGCACGGCATCGGTCTGGTCTGCGGTGTCCATGAGGGCAGGACATCACTGACGGACATCCGGACAGCCGGAGAGCTGGAGGGTTATATTTATCAGATCAATACGGCAGATGCGGCAGCACCGGTGGGCGAGGATGCCGTGCAGCAGCGCTATCGCTACGCGGGCATTGGCGGAATCTGTGGTTTTACGGTCGGAGAGCCGGACGGTATCACTGCGGGTCAGACTTCGACTGCGATCGGAGCAGAGCTTACGATCGTGGATCAGGTCGAGGATTTCCTGCATCTGGCGGATCGTTCGAGCGTCAAAAACATGGCGGAGATTACCGGAAATACGTTTGTCGGCGGTATCAGCGGAAATATTTATCTCGTGGATGAGATCGACAGCCACCTCACGGATGCCACCAATCCCATCATAGATAATTGCAGCAATGAGGGTCTGATTCATTTAAAGGGTGAAAAAACAGATCTCATCGCATGCGGAACGGAAAATGCGGCTACACTGGAGGCAGACGACGCGCATGCAAATGCGGATAACTGCTTTGCGGGCGGTATCGTCGGATATTTGCAGAAGGGCAGAATCAAAGACTGTACCTCTGCGCCCGGTGTGAATGACAGCGCATTTGCAGAGCAGGTAGCGGATGCTGCGCCGACCGGTGCGGTATTGGAAGGTGACATGCAGGAGACAAAGGCGCATGCGTATCTGACACAGTACCTGACCGGAAACTATGTCGGCGGCATAGCGGGCTGTGTTGTGACCGGAGAATTAAGGGACTGTCAGACGACAGAGGGCGGATATGTCCTCGGAAATGATGAAGTCGGCGGCATTGTCGGCTATCTGGCGAGCCTCGAGCAGACAGGCAGCGGTGCATCGCAGAACCGCCTGACGATGACGGATTCCAAGGAATTGCAGAATAGCTGTTATGTGATCGGACATTCGGATGTCGGCGGTATTGTCGGCAGCAACCGCGCCGGAAATGTGCTCTCGGACTGCGTCAACGAAGGCATTGTAGTCGGGGCAGGCAGAAATATCGGCGGAATCGCGGGTATCAACCGCGGCAGTGGTACAGATGAAAAGGAGCAGGCGGTTATCCGGGATTGTACGTCAGGGGTATTTGATTATGACGACAGTATTTTCACGCGGGTATCCGGCATCTGGCAGATCTATGGAGATAATGTCGGCGGTCTGGTCGGATTGAACGAGTATGGAACGGTTACGCGCGCGGATCAGACAAAGACGAATATTACATCGATTGTAGTAGGAAATAACAATGTCGGCGGTGTCTTTGGCATGGCAGGCACACAGACGACCTTTGATTTTAAACACTATACACTGGACGGCGGAGAGGTCTATGCCAACGGAGATCATGCCGGCGGCTATATCGGAGTCAATCTGAGCGCGGAGGCATTGCCGTCTGCTGCGGATTATCTGGCAAAGCCGTATGAAGTGAAGCCGTATTCGGTGCGCGGGCGTTACGCAGTCGGCGGAGCGGTCGGCGCGAATGTGATCCTGCAAAAGCAGGCGGAGAACGTGCAGGTACTGTTTTCCAATGCGAATGCATTCGGAACGGTATACGGTGCAAATGCGGTTGGCGGTATCATCGGCTACCAGCGAAAGGTCGTATTGAAGGGCACTTCCTATGATACGGTCTATCCGGAGCTGACAGAGCGGCTTGCGTCAGACGGCATGGACAGTGTCTTTGCGTCTGTCCGCCCGTCAGATGCAGCGGAGAGGACGAGCATCGACGGCTATGAGACGATCTGGATGACGGATCTGACCGCAGGCTCTTATGCGGCATCCGGCAGGACGACGATCACCGGCGATAATGCGGCTACGGTCATTGCCGGAAGCTACGGCGGCGGCATTCTGGGCTATGGATGCGGCTACGACACCATTCTGGTAAAAGACTGTACGAACAGCGGCGATGTCAGTGACTGGCAGGCATCCGGAGTGACCGGAGGGGAGCTGATCGGCGGTTCGGTCGCTATTTCGGATTTATATGACAAACAGGTGGTCAGCGGACTGGAACCTGCGCGCCCGATTCTGGATGAGGCGGCTTATCCGTATGCGTCCATGAAGCAGGCACTCGGTGCGGCTGCGCAGACAGAGCCGATCGGCAGCTTTGTCGGCGGTATTCAGGGCTTTGTGTCGGAGCACACAACGGTCAGTGGCTGTAAGCAGACCGGTATGATCTATGCGCAGAACGGAT
>CALBJL010000211.1 GCA_937893485.1 uncultured bacterium
AAGGATTGCAACAGCAAAATGAGAAAATTGACCCCGGACGAAAAATATATGCGCGCTGCGCTGCGCGAGGCAAAAAAGGCCTACGCCCTCGGTGAAGTCCCGATCGGCTGTGTTCTGGTGGCGGACGACAAGATCATCGCACGCGGCTACAACCGTCGCAAGACCGACCTCAACACGCTCTCGCACGCAGAACTGAACGCGATCCGCAAAGCCAGCAGGAAAACCGGAGACTGGCGGCTGGAGCAGTGTACGATGTACGTCACACTCGAACCGTGCCAGATGTGCGCGGGTGCGATCGTACAGGCGCGCATCCCCAAAGTGTATATCGGTACGATGAACCCGAAAGCGGGCTGCGCCGGCTCTCTGCTCAATCTGCTGCAGTTTCCGGCGTTCAATCATCAGGTTGAAATCGAAACCGGCATTTTGCAGGAACAATGCGCGGCACTTCTCAGCGGTTTTTTTAAGGAAATGCGCCAGAAGAAAAAGGATGGTCTTATAGATTAAGAGTCACAAATTTTTTTGGATATTTTGGGATATTTTCCATTCCTCAATCGTGTTATTTATAAAAGAGAGCAAAAGGAGGAATCATATATGGAATATCAGAGACTCTATGAGACTTATTATACGATGGTATACCGCCTGAGCCTGCTGATTCTGAAGAATCCGCAGGATGCGGAGGACGCGGCACAGACGATCTTTTTAAAGGTGATCGAAAAACAGCCTTCCTTTACGGATGCCGAACATGCAAAGGCATGGCTGTTGACCGTGACCCGCAACCACTGCCGCGACATTCAGCGCAGCTTCTGGCACAAGCGGCGCGCCGATCCGGAGCAGCTGCCGGAGCCAAGCATCGAGCCGTTTGACAAACAGGGCGGTCTGCTCTTTGAAATCATCCAGACATTGCCGTCCAAGCAGCGCGAGGTCGTCTATCTGTACTACTTTGAGGACTATTCAATCAAAGAGATCTCTCAGATCCTAAACCGCAATGAAAGCACGATACAATCACAGTTATCTGCCGCTCGTAATAAATTGAAAAAGCACATATCAGCTTCTAAGGCTGCCATCTTCTCTCTAGCACTCATTGTCTGCCTGACATTCGGCGGAATGGCGGTGGATTCCGCCTCCGGCGGCACGGTAAAGGCTGCCATCCACGAAGTCAGCGAGCGCGTACAGACCGTGATCTCGCATTTCTTATCAGAAAAGGACGTAAAAGTGGCGGATGAAATGATTTCCCTGCCGATTGCGGTGTATGCTTCCGACCTCGTCGGCATCGACCGCGACTATCTCGCACTGGCGAATGAGCGCGCGCTGCTGGTTTACGACCGGAATCAGGATGCCGTCGTCGCAGTGCTGGATCTCCAGCAGATGGATTGCAACTATCTGAATGCAAACAGTATCGCTACACGGATCTTCATGGACGACGGAAAGCTCTACCTGTTCAACGAGACAGGGATCGATCAGGAGCTGCCGGAGGGTGCATCCGCGCCGCTGCCGGAATTTGCCTATATCTATGATGTTTCGGGTCTGTCCGCACAGGAAACTTCCCTGACAGCCGCAGAGATACATGATCAAGTGCAAAAATTTAATGAAGAATCTATTTCTGAAAATCATGTGGAAAACGACCCGTTTTTGACCTATACGACAGATCCGGATGAGATCCGGCAGATCTTTGACCGCTGGGAGCACGACGCAAAGGGTCAGTTTATCGATACATTCCAGGAGTTTCAGGACGCGGATTTCCTCGATGCAGACTACGAAAAACAGTATGGCACCTCATATAGCGTAAATTCACTGTATTGGTCTGATGCAAGCGGCAAAAATATACTGAGTTGTCTTGTTGTAGACAGTGAATCAAACTATGAACTGTATAGCAAACAGCCGGACGGAACGATCGTATCCGACAAGCTGAACCTGACTGTGATCGACACACCTGCTGATACAGACTCCGGTACGGACGCATCGGATGATACGGCACAAGCTGCCGATGCGAACCAGCTCCCCGCTTTTTCGTACAGCGGTGATGATGCGATTATGGCGACGCTGTGTGAGTATCTCAACCAGCTCGATGCCCAGAACATGTACGCACATGGATCTAACAGTCTCTACATCCCTACCCCGGTCATTTACGGCACGGCGAAGTCGGGCGGGGACACCTATGTATTCTGTAATCTATGGAGCTTCTGGTATTACCGGAACGGAAATACACTTGAATGTGAGAGCGGCGGCGAAGCGCCTGCGAGACTGCTGCTGCATCCGAGCAGCGATGCTGCGAACGGCTATGAAGTGATCGAGGATCTGCGTACCGGTGACGGAGCAGAATATGCAGCCGGTATTAAAGAATTCTGCGAAGGCTTCCCCGGTATGGCAGACAAATATTTTTACTCAGAAAAGCCTGACGATACACGCACCGAACTGATCCGGATGTATGTACAAGACAATAATCTGGACATCAAATACTACAAGGACTACGGCTGGGATCCGGTTTTGGTCCAGTAGCTTTGCCTGAATGTGAAAAAAGCTGGGAACTGCAATGCAGTTCCCAGCTTTTTAAAAAATTTTACTTTTCCTTGTTATTCTTCAGGATCATCCGTTTCTGTTTCGCTCCATATGTCCAAATCTTTGAATCTAATTTGGGGCAATTACCGGCGGTGATAGAAGAAACCTTTTTCGCAGTACCCATATAAGGTTCCCATGTAAAGTCCTGTCCTCCGTAAGCTTTTCCTGATCCTGTGTAGTAATTGTCAAAAACATTCCGCTTTTGTGCAGTATAAGAACCTGTATAATATCCAAGTATTTCTCCCTTGAATACCTGCTTGGAAGAACCTGTTACCTTTCCTGTTGAATAGTTGTATTTTATAAACTTATCATATATGGATGCACTTCCAACGAGTCCGCCAACATAGGATAACTTCTTCGCCGACAGGGATACCGCACCGGTATTGTAGCAATTCTGCACATTTACGGATGTCTGTCCCGCCAGACCACCTACAGCCGCGTCGCCGCCGTTTTTCACATTCACACTGACTTTTCCCTTATTATAGGACTCTGTGATATCATTAACAAGTCCTGCAACACCACCTACAACTGTGCTGCGCGGTGCGTTTGCTGTCACTGTAATGGCTCCTGTGTTGAAGGATTTTACCATTTTTGTTTTTTTATAGGTTGTTTCGCCGACCACACCTGCAACACTGATTCCGGTCATATTTGATACATTACCGTTCACTGTGATCTTACCTGTATTAGAACAAGAATTTACTCCACCATAAGTCTCTCTTATTACACCGGCTATTTTTGCGTTTGTTGCATATCCTTCGGCTGCTTTTTCGATCGTACAGGTGATTGCTCCGGTATTCTTACAGTTTTTAACAGCTTGTTTGCCAAAATGTGACGTTGCTATGCCGGCTACTGAGAATTCATCACCGCCCCAGTCATCACTCGGCTTATAATTTACCTTGATCGTTCCTTTATTGGTACAGTTCTGGAGAAGCGCCTTCGATGAATTGCCTGCAAGCCCTGTAATTCCTCCGACTTCGCAGGGAGGTGCGCCATTTTCTGTTCCTCTGGCATCCACTGTGATATTGATGCCATTTTCACAATTTTTTATCACTGATGTATCGGAGTTATTTTGTACAATTCCGCCAACATAAGCGCCTTCCCCTTTGACTGAAATGCTTCCGGCGGTTTTGATCTGATCAAAGGTACAGCTCTCAGCATCACATACCAGTGTTCCTACCCATCCGCCTCCCTGAAGGCTAATGTTTACACCGGTAATAGAGAGGTTTTTAAACTCAGCCTTGGTTGCATATCCGAAAATACCTACATTTGCAGCCCATGTGGAGCTTTTGTAAGTATAACCGGTCAGCTTATGCCCTTTTCCATCAAATGTTCCCTTGAATGGATGCTCCCTGTCCCCAAACAGTTGAAAATCTGCAGGCAATGCGATATCCTTTGCAAGATAATAGCTTCCTGACGGATTGCTCTCCATCGCCTTTAAATCCTCTACTGTTGAGATTGCGGTTGCCTTTGCTGCCTTCACATCCATAGATACCACTTCAACCGTCGCATCCGATGCTGCAAATGCAATACTTGCGGGTGTAGAAAATGCCATCAGTGCAGCCAGAGATAATGTCAGTATTTTTTTCATTGTCATACTCCTTTCGCTCTGATCCTCCTGTATGAAGAACCAATTATAATATTTGTATTATCATACATCGTACCTTCGGGTTCGAGTCAAGACAAATCCGCAAATTACAATCGATTCCATTCAAGCGCAAGCTGTTCCTTCTGCTGATGTGTGAGCTTTTTCAGTGCCGCCTCGCGCTTCATCGCTTCCGATTTTGTATCGAAGGTCTCCAGATAAGCGAGCGTGACCGGCAGGCGCGTCCTTGTATATTTTGCCCCTGTTCCGGCGTTGTGTGACTGTAAACGCTTTTCTATATCATTTGTCCAACCGGCGTACAGACTGTTGTCGCTGCACCGGACGAGATATGCATAGTTCATAAAAACTCCTGTAACGTATGTAAACGGATACCCTCCGATTCGGAGAATATCCGTTTTTCTATGTTGCTATCTATATAAAGCAACCGCGCGATTGCGGATTGTCTATCAGATTTTTAATAAATTTTCATCGACCATAATTCAATATACGCGCGACCCGCCAATCTGTGCCTGTCAGTTGACGTTGTTTAACGTGTAATAGGCCTCGCCACTGTAATAGTGTGCAAAGCCTAAATACATATCATTTTTGTTCTGTTTTCCATCGCTTAGGATCTGTTCACAGTCCTGTAGCGTGATCTCTGCATGTTCTGCCAGATTTTCCACTGCATGTTCCATGAGTGCGATCATCCGGACGTTTTCCGTCTGGTTCACAACAACGATCTCCTAAAACAGTTTTTTTCGGATCTTACTCGTTTTAGTATACAGAGAATCACCGCAAAAATCAAGGTTTGCGCCTGTGTTACTGCGGGAGATATTCGGTCGGATCTGCCGGTGCGCCGTCTTTGGTCAGGGCAAAATATAGGTTGTCTCCCTCGACCGAATAGTATTTTGTCGCGGGTGCGACCGTTCCGATCACATCTCCTGCATCCAGATGTGCGCCCTCCTTAAAATTGAGCTCCTGCATCTGTCCGTAGGACACCTCATACCCATCGCCGATATCCATTGTGACTGTGAGTCCTGTCTGCGCGTCCTCTTTGATCTGTGTAATCGTACCTGCTGCCGCTGCCATGACTGCATCTCCGCTCTGCGCATCGATAATCATTGCCGGATTGTACTTGTACTGATCGAGTGTCGCAAAATAGATCGACTGATCCATACTGTAGTTCATCAGCACACTTCCCTCTACAGGCCATTGCAGCTCTCCGCTGAACTGTAATGCAGGCGCTGCCGGTTCGACTTTGACGGCTGAACCTCCTACCGGTGTGACGGGCTGCGATTCTGCCGGTTCCTCTGCGGCGACATCGACATCCATATCGTTGTTCTCCGTCGCGTCCTGCTTTGGCTCGACCTGCGGCGCTTCCTCTACTTCATTTTCATCCCATACTTCGGGCAGAATGACCGAATCTACGCTCTCGATCGGCTCTATATCTGCATCCTCGCTGATTTTGTCATTGTTTTCTGCTATCTGGGTTTCCCGGTTCGGCTGCTGCATTCTTCTGGCGATGTACAGCCCTGTGAGACATGTGACGAGAATGAGCATCAGGCAGCCCGCGATAATGATCTGCTTCTGACTGGTCATTCCACTTGTTTTTCTCTCCTTCATCCCTTACCACCATCTTTCTCTCTTTATGATCTGTTCGTATCTTCATTGTTACGATAGTCCTAGTATTGCCGGATTTTCAGAGATTATTCAGTGGTTTTGAAAATGTGGAGTTCTGTTTTTTAATTGATTTTTTCAAGTGTTGTATCCGGAAAAAAATAACTTAAAATATCCTGATACGATGCGCCCTCCTGTGCCTGTTTTTCGGCTGCATACTGGCTCATTCCGATGCCGTGTCCTTTTCCTTTGACGACAATGCGTATCTGTCCCTCTACATCTTTGATATAAAAACAGGGCGACGGCAGATCAAGCAGCCGCCGGAACACATCGCCGGAATACTCTTTTTCACCGATCTGCACCGATGTGACATAGCCGGTATCATCCGCTGTCTGCGTGATTGATTTCAGATCGTCCTCCTGCGTGATGTCGAGCGAGCGCATCATGTCCTCATATGAGAAAAAACGCACCGAGAGATAATCGGGGGAGGTGATGTCCATGCCGCACGCGGCCGACTGTAAATAAGGTGTGGCTTCGCCATTTAATTCCTCCACGGCGCGTGTCGCGCCCGCGCTGACCTGATGATAGGCGGTCTGTATCGGTTTTCCGTCATAGGTGAGGATCTCACCTGCCGTATCTGTGATGGCGGCCTTTGCGATCTCATAATATTCCCGCACATGCCCGCTGCCCCAGAGCGCCGTGAGCTCGTCGAGCGAGCGGCTCTGCTCCTGCTGTTCACCCGTCTGTTCCCTGCGCACATATTCGGTGCGCACGAGTACCGCCTGCGCCCGGATCGCAGCTGCCGCATCCTCCGGCAGATCCATCCGTATCTGTCCTGCCAAAATACCTGTCAGCACCTCTGTCGGCTCCTGTGTCTGCGCCGATCCGCCGCTCTCGTCCGGTTTTTCCGTAGCTGTGATGTCAAATAATTGTCTGCCCTGCAGTGCATATGTAATGATATATGGAAGAATGATGATGATTAAAAAGACGGCGATTCCCGTCTTGATCTT
>CALBJL010000212.1 GCA_937893485.1 uncultured bacterium
CATGGTTGCGGCAGAGGCGGAGCGTGCGTTTTTGCGTGAGCTGGACGGCGGCTGCACATCGCCGGTGGCAGCCTATGCGCGCGTGAATGGGCAGCAGTTGATTTTAGAGGGATATTGTGATACTTATGACGGCAGCTATGCGCGTGAGCGTGCGAGCGGCAGCCGGACACAGGCGCAGCAGACCGGAATCGGGCTGGCGCGCTATATGAGGGATGGCTTATGAGAGCGGCACGGGGAAAGGTCTGGCTGGTCGGTGCGGGACCGGGAGATCCGGGACTGTTTACATTAAAGGGAAAACAGATACTCGCACAGGCGCAGGTGGTCGTCTACGATGCGCTGGTCGGCAGCGGGATTCTGGCGATGATACCGGCGCAGGCAGAAAAAATATATGTGGGAAAACGCGCGGGCAATCATGCGATGGCACAGGAGGATATCAACCGCCTGCTGGCGGACAAGGCGCGGGAAGGGCTTCACGTGGTGCGGCTCAAGGGCGGCGATCCGTTTTTATTTGGCAGGGGCGGCGAAGAACTGCTCACACTGCGGACCTGCGGGATAGATTATGAAGTGGTGCCGGGGATCAGCAGTGCGATTGCGGTTCCGGCGTATAACGGCATTCCGGTGACGCATCGCGGGCTTGCGGGCAGTGTGCATATCATCACGGGACATAAACGTGCCGGTGAGCCGCTTGAGCTGCCGTATGAGGCATATGTACGGGCGAAAGGCACGCTCGTCTTTTTGATGGGGCTGACGGCATTAGCGGATATTGTGCAGGGACTTTTGGATGCGGGCATGGATGCACACACATCGGTGGCGGTATTGGAAAAAGGCACGACGGCAGGACAGCGGCGCGTGTGTGCCGCACTGGATCAGATCACAGAAGCGGTGGCACAGGCACAGATACAGACTCCGGCGATCATTGTGGTCGGGGCAGTCGCAGCGCTTTGCGGGGAACTGGCATGGTATGAAAAACTGCCGCTTTTTGGACGGCGGCTGGTGTTGACGAGACCGGCGGGACGGATGGCAGAGCTTGCAAAAGGGCTTCGTGCCCGCGGCGCGGAGGTCATGGAGCTGCCTGCGATCGAGACAAAGCTGCGGGAGATTGCATCGGAATATCCCGGACTCTTTGAAAATATTGCAAAAAAGTGTTACGATTGTCTTGTATTTACGTCGCCTGCGGGCGTGCAGGGATTTTTTGAACAGTTTTATGCAGCCGGATATGATGCAAGATCTCTCGCGGATGTCCGGCTGGCGGTGATCGGAAGCGGTACGGGTGGCGCTTTGCGGGCATACGGATTGGCGGCGGATCTGATGCCGGAATCCTATGACGGGGCATCGCTCGGTGATCTGCTGCGGGAGCGGCTGGCAGACGGCAGCCGGGTGCTGATCCTGCGGTCTTCGATCGGCAATCCAAAGCTGGTTACACATATGGGAATGGTGCTTGCGGTCACGGATCTGGCAATCTATGATACGGTTGCTGCACAGCCGGATTCTGCCGTTGAACAGCTATTTGCGGAACTGCTTGCGCAGGAGAGGGACACCGGCATGACCGGAATCGACGGAATCATTTTTACGAGTGCTTCGACTGTGCGTGAATTCCTGCACAGTCATCCGGAATTTAAACCGCAAGGGAAAACGGCGCTGTGCATCGGTGAGATGACCGCGCAGGAGGCACGGAGAGCCGGTATGGAGGTAAAAGTTGCCGCGGAGGCATCCGTGCAGGGGCTGCTTGCGCTGGTGGAGCAGGTCTACACATAGATTTAAAGAATCGGCGATTGCGAAACTATAAAAAAACGTGTTGCCTGGCGACGGTTGCAATAGTATCCCGATCAGACTGCTCCGATTGCCCGGCGGTGTCTCGCTGTTTCTTCAGCCTTGGCTCGATGTGT
>CALBJL010000213.1 GCA_937893485.1 uncultured bacterium
GATCAGGCTGCTCCGATTGCCCGACGGTGTCTCGCTTTGTTTTGCCAAGTACCGCAGGCTCTGCTTACAAGCTCGCACTTCGCCGGACAAACGTCGCATCTGACCGAGATACTGCTGCGCCTGCCGCCAGCAGCCATCTGTTACGTAGCGTGAAAACATTCATAGCGTAACGCGGCATGTGAGCACAAGTCTGCCATCGGTCGTGGATGCAGCGCGAGCAAAGTCATGTCTGATTTTGCTGCCTTTGCACGATGGAGAGGAGACTCCAAATTGTGGAAGCCTTTGCTGACACAATTTTGTTTTGCGGAGGCTCATCGGAATGGTTCGTGCAATGAAAGCAAAACAGACATGCTTGCGGGAGCTGCAAATACGGAATCCCGTGCTCACATGCCTCGAAACAATACATTCTAAAAACAATTTCACAATCAAAAAAATGCTCAAAATCATCACACCTGAATATTTTAACGCGAATTATCAAATACTGCAACATAAGCTATTGACTTTAAGCATTTCAGAGCGTAAACTACATAAACGGTACGTTGCGTGGTTTACATAAAAGCGAGGTTTCAGGGGATGCTGTTTTCGAGTATAGAGTTCATTTTCCGGTTTTTGCCGTTATTTTTAATATGTTATTTTGTGATGCCCGAACGGGGCAAAAATGCGGTGCTGTTTCTCGGCAGTCTGGTATTTTATGCCATCGGGGAACCGGTTTATGTGCTGCTGATGCTCGGATCAATCATCGTCAATTACGGTGCTGCGCGGGGCGTTGCGGCAGCGAAAAAGAATGGCAAAAAGGGCTGGCAGCGTTTTTGTCTGCTTGAGGCACTGGTCATAGATCTCGGAGCCTTGTTTTTATTCAAATATTTTGACTTTTTTGCAGAAAATATGAATCTGCTGCTGCATCAGGAGGTCGTGCCGCTGTTGCATCTGACACTGCCGCTCGGCATCAGCTTTTATACGTTTCAGATGATCTCCTATGTGGCGGATGTGTCAATGGGAAACATCGACGATCCGGGCACTTTTCTGGAATTTGCCACGTATCTGAGCATGTTCCCGCAGCTCATCGCAGGACCGATCGTGCAGTATAAGGAAGTGTCGGCGCAGCTTCGGAAACGTCGGGTGACACTTCCGATGTTTGAGCAGGGACTTGAGATCTTTTGTCTCGGTCTCGGCGCAAAGGTATTGCTTGCCAACAAAATATCGATCTTCTGGAATCAGGTGCAGGGAATCGGATTTTCGTCGAT
Source organism: uncultured bacterium (assembly GCA_937893485.1). Lineage (GTDB taxonomy): Bacteria > Bacillota > Clostridia > Lachnospirales > Lachnospiraceae > W0P33-017. The sequence continues at coordinate 1,245 of CALBJL010000213.1, forward strand.
CTCGACACCGATTGCTTGGATGGGCGCAGTTGCGTTTTCGTTCCAGATCTACTTTGATTTCTGGGGCTATTCACTCATGGCGATGGGACTCGGCGCGATGATGGGCTTTCAGATTCCAAGGAACTTTTCGGTGCCGTATATGTCGCGCAGCGCGACGGAATTCTGGCGGCGCTGGCATATCACGCTGGGACGCTTTTTCCGCGAATATGTCTATATTCCGCTCGGCGGCAACCGCAAGGGCAGGGTGCGCACGATCTGCAATATTTTTGTTGTGTGGGCGCTGACCGGACTGTGGCACGGTGCAAGCTGGAATTTTGTGCTGTGGGGCGTCGGATTTTTTGTGCTTTTAGTGGCAGAAAAAAATATATATGGAGAATTTTTGAAACGGCATAGCATATTTAGCCGTCTATATATGTGGATACTCATACCTGTGAGCTGGATGGTCTTTGAGATCACGGATTTAAAACAACTGTTGATTTATCTTGCACAGATGGCCGGCATTCATGCGGCACCGGTGCTCGTGGGAAAGGATCAGCTCATGCGTTATATCTGGCAGTACGGCTGGCTGTTTGGCGTGTGCGCACTGTGTGCAACATGGCTGCCGGTGCGTCTGTATCGGCGTTTTAAAGGGCGCTTTGTGACGGTAGTCGTATGTCTGGCGGTGTTCTGGCTGTCTGTCTATGAGATCCATCAGGGAGCCGCCAATCCGTTTTTATATTTCAGGTTCTAGGAGCCGTTCACGGAAAACGCAGGTTTGCAAATCGTTTTTGAACGATGAGAAGTGAGGTACAAAGGATGAAAAAATTGAAGAAAATCATTGTGGAATGTCCGCTGATGGTATGTCTGCTCTGTAGCTGGGGAGTAGTCGCCGGGGCGAACTATCTGCCGCAGTTAAGTGAAAAAATAGATCAGACCAAGCAGCAGGAGGATGAGGCGGACTGGCTCACAGACGAGACACAGGAGCTGACCGCGAATGATGCCGTCGACGGGACGATCGGGGCAAACCGCGCGCCGGATCTGAGTGAACAGGCGATCATGGAGGCGGATGGACACGATGCGTCTGCGCAGGAGCCGCCTGTATCCGATGAGAGCGGCGAGCCGGAAGCAGAGCCGGAGAGCGGTGCGGATGCCGATGTGCAGACCGAAAAGCCGAAAAAAATCAAGCCGAAATACATCACTTATGAGAAAAAACAGACGGATTCTCCGTGGTATACCGATCCCGGAAAGATTCCGCTCACGACAGAATACGACTATCAGAAAGTAAAAAACGACTATTTTGATGATGCGGTATTTATCGGTGATTCAAGAATCGTAGGCATGAATGATTATTCCGGGCTGACAAATGCGACTTTTTTTGCAAAAACCGGATTAACGATATATAATCTATTAGATGAGAAATTTGTACAAGATCCAAATACCGGCAAGACCGTGACCGTGAGCGATATGCTGCAAAATTACAAATACGGCAAGATCTATCTGATGGTCGGCATCAATGAGCTCGGAACCGGAGGCACGGAGCGTTTTGCGCAGGCATATAAGGAAGTGCTCGGCAAGATGCGCAAGTGGCAGCCGGACGCAGTGATCTATGTGCAGTCAATCATGGGCGTGAGCCCGCAGAAGGACCGCACGGATGATGTGTTCAACAACACGAATATCCGCGATAAAAACTGCGCGATCGCAAAGCTGACGGATGGCATACACATTTTTTATCTGAATATTCAGGAAATCTACGAGGATGAAAACCATGCATTGTCGCAGGATCTGACCTTTGACGAGGTGCATCTGTATGCACAGTATTATGACAAGTGGGTCAACTATCTAAAGACACATGCGGTGGTAAAGGGAGAATGACAATGAATCATATTTTATCGAAACTGATTATGTACGGCGATATGCCAAAGGACAGTATCCTCATGCAGCTGGCGGATATCTGTGCGCAGGCGGAAGGGGATGACGCGTTAGAAAAGAGCAATGAGCTGCGGACGCGCGTCTATCAGCAGGTGAAGCGCATCTTAAAGGTGGCGACAGACTACGGCTTTAACGAGAATCTGTGGCAGAGCTATCTGACGTTTGTGTTGATCATGGATGAGAATCCGTTCAGTCTGACCTGTGAGAAAATCGGTGCCAGTGAGGGCGCGAGTGCCAACCATTTTGCAAAAAATGATTTTGAGGCGTTTTACGAGCTGTTCCACTATGATTTTTCCAAGCTGGAGCAGCAGCTTGGGATCGACTGCTTTTCGGTATTGTCCGACTATCGCGCGATCAGCAAGCCCGAGCTGATGTACAATAAAAACGTAAGCGAAAAGGTACATACGCTGAGCCGCCGGCTCGCAGACGCAAAAAATGTAGAGGAATTTTTTGGCGGAATTACCCGGTTTTATAAGGACTACGGAGTCGGCATGTTCGGTCTGAACAAGGCATTCCGCATCCATTGTCCGGAGGGCAGCACACAGGTAGAGTTTCAGGCGATCAACAATATGGATCAGGTTGTGCTCGACGATCTCATCGGCTACGAGATTCAGAAGAAAAAGCTGGTTGACAACACCCGCGCATTCGTGGAAGGGCGCAAGGCGAACAACGTCCTGCTGTTCGGCGACAGCGGTACGGGCAAGTCAACGAGTATCAAGGCGATCGTCAACGAGTTTTACGATCAGGGACTGCGCATGATCGAGATCTACAAGCTTCAGTTCGCCAGCCTGTCCAACGTGATCGCACAGATCAAAAACCGCAATTACCGGTTTATTATCTATATGGATGATCTCTCGTTTGAGGAGTTTGAGATCGAGTATAAGTTCTTAAAGGCAGTCATCGAGGGCGGCGTGGAGACAAAGCCGGAAAACATCCTGATCTATGCGACATCGAACCGCAGACATCTGATCAAGGAAAACTGGTCAGACAGAAATGATGTGACGGTACAAAACGGTATGCACCAGTCTGATACGATGGAGGAGAAGCTGTCACTCGTACACCGTTTCGGCGTGACGATCAATTACTCAAAGCCGAGCCAGAAGGAATACTTTGATATTGTGATCCAACTGGCGCGCAGACTCGGTGTGACGATGTCGGATGATGAGATCCGCGCGGAAGCAAACAAGTGGGAGCTCAGCCACGGCGGTATCTCCGGTCGTACCGCGCAGCAGTTTGCAAACTATCTGGCGGGGCAGCAGTTATAAATGATGGCGGGCGATGCATGTCAATCGTCTGTTAAATTGCGTAGAGTTGTCTGAATATTGAGACAACTCTATATTTTTAATAAAAATATCAAAAAATGTGTTGACAAAATGATAATTAGCTGATATTATAAGTTCAACAACAAAACAACAGAGACAAAACAAAGAGAGATCCACAGAACCGGTTCTCAAAGGAGACTCTTCATCCGAATCAATATTTTAGCATACACATAAATATAGATCGGATCGGGCGATCCACGAAGCAGATGGAGAAGCAAAAGAGTTGAAGCAAGCAACAAACGATCAGGAGGTACGGTCCCATGCACAGGTGACACAGACAAAACAGTAAAAGACATTCGCACAACAGCAAAAGAGAATGACTTTGGAGGTACGGTCCCATGAATAGATGAGACGATCCTGAGGAATCCTGAAAAGGAAATATGAAGAAAGCGAGGTACAGTCCAAAGGAGACAGCAGATTACAACAAAGCAGGCGTGCTGAACGTAAGATGAAGAAAGAGAGGTACGGACCGAAGGACACAGGAACTTAATCCTAAGAAGCGCATGAGGCGTAGAATCTAAGAAAGAGAGGTACGGTCCAAAGAAAACATGATCAATCTTCATAGAATTTCTTAAAAGAAATTTCTTAAATTAAGAAAGAGAGGTACAGTCCAATGAACACGGACGAGTCGAAGAAATAGGCGTCATTGAAGAAGTAGATTTCGGTGGCGCTTATTTTTTGTGTGATAGGAAATTTCTATCACACAAAACGCTCCCCGAGGATCGCACTGCGGCGGTTATGAAATATGTTTCGTAGAATGCTTTTTTACATAGATTTTACATGATCCTGATAATGAAATTTACATTTGTCTGTTAAAATGAAATGAATGTCGTATAGGAGATCAATCAAATGAAAAAAGTACAGAAATGCTATACAAACAGAGAATTATCATGGCTGCAATTTAACGAACGTGTTTTAAATGAGGCGGGCAATCCGGATGTGCCGCTGGCGGAGCGGCTGACCTTTGTTTCGATCTTTCAGAGCAACCTCGATGAATTTTTTATGGTACGTGTGGGGACGCTCATGGTACAGATGAATTCCAAAGAGGAAATCTGTGAGAATAAGACTGGAATGTCCAGCGGAGAACAGGTGTGTGAGATTCTGCACCGCGTGAATGAACTGGAGGAGAAAAAGGCAAAAATCTATGAACAGCTCATGGGCGAGCTGGAGCCGAAGGGCATCCGGATCATCAATTTTAATAAACTGTCAAACGAGGAGGGCAGGCTGTTAGAGCACTATTTCGATGCACATATTGCACCGTTTTTATCGCCGATGATCATTGGCAGGCAGCAGCCGTTTCCGTTTCTGGCGAATAAGCAGTTGTATGCGATCGTGCTGCTCACCACCCCAAAGGGCAAGAAAAAGGCGGGTATTGTGCCGTGCTCCAATGATGTCTTTAAACGGCTCATAGAGATTCCGACCAGACCCGGATATTTTATGCTGTCGGAGGAACTGATCCTGCACTTTATTTCCAAGCTGTATCCGAAGTATGCGGTACGGGAAAAGTCGATCTTGCGTGTCACGAGAAATGCGGACATTGACGCATCGGATATCAAGGATGAGGATCTCGATTACCGGGATACGATGGAGCAGCTGATCAAAAAGCGGACGAGACTGAATCCGGTTCGGATCGAGCTGAGCAGAAGTATCAATCACAAGGCAAAAAAGCTGTTGTCCAATTTTCTGGAGATCGGAACGGATCATATTATCGAGGTGGGAACACCGCTTGATCTGTCGTTTGTGTTTGAATTGCAGAATATGCTGCGTGATAAAACTGCATTATTTTATCAGAAGCGGATCCCACAGCCGTCAAAGGAGGTGGATGTCAGAGAGAGCATCATCGCGCAGGTAGAGCGAAAGGATGTACTGTTGTCTTATCCCTATGAGAGCATGAAGCCGTTTATCAAGTTGCTGAATGAGGCGGCAGAAGATCCGGATGTTGTTTCGATTAAAATGACACTCTATCGTGTCGCTGACCGCAGCAAGATCATAGAGGCTCTGATCGAGGCGGCAGAAAACGGAAAAGAGGTCGTTGTACTAGTAGAGCTTCGAGCGAGATTTGATGAGGCGAATAATATCGGCATGTCTCACCGGCTGGAGGATGCAGGCTGCCAGATTCTATACGGACTGGGCGAGTACAAGGTGCATTCCAAGCTCTGTCTGATTACGAAAAAGAACGGAGACAGTTTTTCTTATATTACACAGGTCGGAACCGGAAACTACAATGAAAAGACTGCCCGCTTATATACGGATCTCTCGCTCATGACAGCGGATCAGGCAATCGGCGCGGATGCGGCAAATGTATTTATGGCATTGCAGCGGGGAGAGGTCGTGGAGCATTCCAATGAGCTGCTCGTTGCACCGAAATGTCTGCAAAACCGGATTATAGATATGATTGATGAGCAGATTCAGCAGAAACTGGACGGAAAGGATGCTTATATCGGTATCAAGATCAACTCGCTCACGGATAAGACGCTGATTGACAAGCTGATCGAGGCGTCCGTCAGTGGAGTGACGGTGGAGCTGATTGTCCGGGGAATTTGCTGTCTCAAGCCGCAGGTGCCTGGTCTGACCGACCATATACGGGTTATCAGTATCGTTGGCAGATATCTGGAGCACTCCCGGATCTACCGTTTTGGTGTTGGGGAGGAAGAAAAAATGTATATCAGTTCGGCAGATTTTATGACGCGGAATACACTCCGCCGCGTGGAGGTCGCCGCGCCGATCCATGATCCGCACATCAGAGCGCGTATCCGGTACATGTTTACAACGATGATGGCGGATGATGTAAAGGGAAAGGTGCAGCTTGCGACGGGGGAGTATGTTGACCGTCACATGAATGAAATTCCTGTAAATTCGCAGGAGATCTTTTTTGCGGATGCATATAAGGAACGAGAGGACAAATGAGGCAGATGCCGAATGAAAAATGAAAGGAAAAGCGGGATAAAAAGCAAAATGAAAGACGAACAGATATTGACTTATGAGCAGATAAAGAAAAACGAAAATGTAAGGGAATTGTTGAAAAAGGGAAATGAAAACCTGGGTGTTCCGGGCTTTACGGATCACTCTGCCGCGCATTGTACGATCGTGGCGGAGCGGGCGGCGTATATTCTGAAAAAATTCGGATATACCGACCGCGATATTGAACTGGTGAAGATCGCGGGATTTATGCACGACATCGGAAATGCAATCAATCGCAAATTTCATGCCGAGTGTGGTGCGCTGATTGCGAACCAGATTCTGGAAAAAGAAAATATCAGCCTGCAGGAGCGCATTACGATTATTTCTGCGATCGGAAATCACGACGAGTCGAGCGGCGGTGCGGTCGATCCGATCAGCGCGGCGCTTATCATCGCAGACAAGACGGATGTGCGGCGGAATCGTGTGCGCGAGAAGCCGAAGGCGAATTTTGATAAGCATGACCGGGTAAATTATGCCGTGACGGATGCAAAACTCAAAATCAACGTGGAGAAAAAGACGATCGCGCTGAATCTGCAGATTGATCCGAAAATCTGCTCGATGTATGAGTATTTCGATATTTTCCTCGGAAGAATGATGATGTGCCGCGGTGCTGCGGATATTTTTGATGCCAGCTTTAAATTGACAGCGAATGGTTCTAAAGTGTTATAATCTGATCAATCCCAAAATTCCTTTGCGTTGCCTGTTTATGATACAAGTGATGTACAAGTGTACAAATATCATGTATACTTGTACATTATAAACAACGCAAAGGAGATCGATATGTTTAACCCTTCTATGATTTTACAAATGAAAAGTATGTGGGAGCGTTTTGAGCGCAATCATCCCAAATTACCCAGATTTTTACAGGTTGTAGGAAAAGATTATATACAGGAAGGCACGATCCTTGAAATATCGGCGACACGCGCCGACGGGGAGAAGGTCACCTCCAACATCCGCCTGACCGCTGACGATATGGATCTGATCCGGACGCTGACCGAGATGGGGCGTTAGACGCGGGCGGAAAGGAACTATTTTGAACCGTTATGATGGGGAGTGAATTTACGATGGAGAAAAAACTCAAATATGTGGATATCTGCGAGGATCTGCGCGGGCAGATCTTAGAGACAAAGATCCATCCGGGAGACCGCCTGCCGTCCGAGAACGAATTGTCGGCGCAGTATAACGTGAGCCGCCAGACCGTGCGCAAGGCATTGGAGATCCTGCAAAACGAGGGATTTATCTATGCGGAGCACGGGCGGGGGACATTTTGCTCCGAGCTGATGCGGCATCGCAGAAATTCAAAAAATATTGCGGTCATCACGACATATCTTTCAGACTATATTTTCCCACGTGTCATACAGGGAATCGACTGGGTACTCACCCAGAACGGCTACAGTATTTTGCTGAAAAATACGAAAAATTCGCGTGGCATGGAGGCAAAATGCCTCGAGGAGCTGTTACAGAAGGATATTGACGGATTGATTATCGAGCCGAGCAAGAGCCAGATCATGTGCCGCCATGTGAACCTGTATGAGATGCTGGATTCATACAAGATCCCATATGTGTTTATTCAGGGCAGCTATGCACAGATGAAGGACAAGCCGCACATTCTGATGGATGACTGCCGCGGCGGGTATCTCGTGACGGAGCATCTGATCGCACAGGGCAGGCGGGATATTATCGGGATGTTCAAGGCGGATGATACGCAGGGGCAGCAGCGCCACAAGGGTTATGTGCAGGCGTTGCAGGCAGCAGGGATGCCCTATGATCCTGATAAAGTGGTCTGGTTTTACACGGAGGACCGGAAAAGCCACCCTTACGAGAAAATGAAACAGCTCATCGATGAGCGCGGACAGCTCTTTTTTGACGGTGTGGTGTGCTACAATGACCAGATCGCATTGCAGGTGCTGCGCGCACTCGAGGAAAAGGGAATGGATTGCCCGGAGGAGATCGCAGTCACCGGCTACGATGATTCGTATCTCGCGTCGACCTGCCGCGTGCCGCTCACGACGGTATCACATCCGCAGGAACGGCTGGGGGAGATGGCGGCGGAGCTGCTGTTAGAACTCATCCGTGATGGGGAATCCGTGAAGGAAACGCAGATTATGATTCAGCCGGAGCTGATCGTGCGAAGGTCGAGCGGAAGGTAGATTTTGATTACTTCAGAGCCAAGCAGCTCAATTACGCGTCGCTCTGAAGTAATCAAAAAACAACTTGTAAAGTGAACTGTACAAGTTGTATGCTGGAAATATAGAAAATAAAGTAACGATTGTGAATAGTTACTGCAAAATTATTTATATGAGGGGGTAATATTGCATGAGCAATGCAGCACAGGTGATTGAAGCCGGAAAAGCGGTACTCGGTATTGAGTTTGGTTCTACGAGAATCAAGGCTGTTCTTGTGGATGAGGCAGGAAAGCCGGTTGCTTCCGGTGCACATGACTGGGAAAACCAGTTGGTAGACGGAATCTGGACATACAGTCTGGATGCGATCTGGGGCGGTTTACAGGATTGCTACAAGAACATGGCAGAGGACGTCAAAAAGCAGTACGGTGTGGAGGTGAAGAATCTGGCAGCGATCGGATTTTCCGCAATGATGCACGGTTATATGGCATTCGATGAGAATGATACACTGCTTGTACCGTTCCGCACATGGAGAAATACGATTACAGGTCAGGCGTGTGAGGAGCTGTCACCGTACCTGAACTTCAATGTACCGCAGCGCTGGAGCGTGGCACATCTGTATCAGGCGATCTTAAACGGCGAGGAGCATGTAAAGAGCATCAAGTTCCAGACCACGCTCGCAGGATACATTCACTGGCAGATGAGCGGGGAGAAGGTTGTCGGCATCGGTGAGGCAGCCGGTATGTTCCCGATCAATTCCAAGACACGTGATTACAACCAGACAATGGTAGACAAGTTCGATGCAAAACTGGCAGAAAAAGGTATGCCTTACAAGCTGCGTGACATTTTCCCGAAGGTACTCGTGGCAGGAGAGCATGCCGGTACATTGACCGCAGAGGGAGCAAAGAAGCTCGATCCGACCGGAACATTGCAGCCGGGCGCTCTGATGTGCCCGCCCGAGGGAGATGCCGGAACCGGTATGGTAGCGACCAATTCCGTAGCAGTGCGCACTGGAAATGTGTCAGCCGGAACCTCTGTATTTGCAATGGTTGTACTGGAGAACGAGTTAAAGAAGCTGCATAAGGAGCTGGATATGGTGACGACTCCCGCCGGAGATGCTGTCGCTATGGTACACTGCAACAACTGTACCTCCGATCTGAATGCATGGGTCAACATTTTCAAGGAGTTCGCTGAGAGCTTTGGCATGGATGTAGACATGAACAAGCTGTTTGGAACATTATACAACAAGGCGCTTGAGGGAGATAAGGACTGCGGTGGACTGCTCGCGTACAATTATTTCTCAGGTGAGCATATCACAGGCTTTACCGAGGGGCGTCCGATGGTTGTCCGTACACCTGAGGCAAAGTTCAATCTGGCAAACTTTATGCGCGTCAACCTCTACACGGCACTGGGCGCATTGAAGTGTGGTCTGGACATCCTGTTAAAAGAGGAGCAGGTAAAGATCGACTGTATCTACGGACACGGCGGACTATTCAAGACAAAGGGTGTCGGACAGAGCATTCTTGCCGCAGCGATGAACGCACCGGTTGCTGTTATGGAGACTGCCGGAGAAGGCGGCGCATGGGGTATCGCATTGCTGGCTGCATATATGGCGGATAAAGAGGATGGCGAGACACTGGATGCTTACTTAAATAACAAGATCTTTGCAGGTGAGAAGGGTGAGACAATGAATCCCGATCCCGCAGATGTTGAGGGCTTTGATCAGTTTATCGAGCTGTACAAGGCAGGTCTGCCGATTGAGGCGGCGGCTGTAAAGGCTATGAAATAAATAAAAAAAGATTTTCATAAATAGAAGGAGAAAGAAAAAATGTTAAAGACAAAGAATTACAAGTTTTGGTTTTGTACCGGATCACAGGATCTGTATGGTGATGAGTGTTTAGCACACGTTGCAGAGCATTCAAAGATTATCGTAGAGAAACTCAACGCTTCCGGATTTCTGCCCTATGAGGTTGTATGGAAACCCACACTGATCACCAACGAGTTGATCCGCAAGACCTTCAACGAGGCAAATATGGATGAGGAGTGCGCAGGTGTCATCACATGGATGCATACCTTCTCACCAGCTAAGTCATGGATTCTCGGATTACAGGAGTATCGCAAGCCGTTACTTCACTTGCACACACAGTTCAATGAGGAGATCCCTTATGATGAGATCGACATGGACTTCATGAACGAGAATCAGGCAGCACACGGAGATCGTGAGTATGGTCACATTGTTACCCGTATGGGTATTGAGCGCAAGGTTATCGTCGGACACTGGTCAGATGTGAACGTACAGGAGCGTATCGGTTCATGGATGCGTACCGCTGTCGGCGTGATCGAGAGCAGCCACATCCGTGTGATGAGAGTCGCAGACAACATGAGAAACGTAGCCGTTACCGAGGGTGACAAGGTAGAAGCACAGTTGAAATTCGGCTGGGAGGTAGATGCATATCCGGTCAATGAGATCGCTGAGAGCGTAGCTGCTGTTTCTGCAGCAGATACCAATGCATTAGTAGACGAGTATTACAGCAAATACAATATTTTATTAGAGGGCAGAGACCCTGAGGAGTTCAAGCGGCATGTAGCAGTACAGGCGCAGATCGAGATCGGATTCGAGCGTTTCTTAGAGGAAAAGAATTATCAGGCAATCGTCACCCATTTTGGAGACCTGGGCGCACTGAAGCAGTTACCGGGTCTGGCTATCCAGAGATTGATGGAAAAAGGCTATGGTTTCGGTGCAGAGGGTGACTGGAAGGTCGCTGCCATGGTTCGTCTGATGAAGATCATGACTGAGGGCAAGAAGGATGCAAAGGGAACCTCTATGCTCGAGGATTATACTTACAATCTGGTAAAGGGCAAAGAGGGTATCTTAGAGGCCCATATGTTAGAGATCTGCCCGACAATCGCAGACGGTCCGATCAGCATCAAGTGCCAGCCGCTGTCAATGGGTGACCGCGAAGATCCTGCAAGACTGGTATTTACTTCAAAGGCAGGAGCAGGTATCGCTACTTCACTGATCGACCTCGGAAACCGTTTCCGTCTGATCATTCAGGATGTAGACTGCAAGAAGGTAGAGAAGCCGATGCCAAAGCTTCCCGTAGCTACCAACTTCTGGACACCGCAGCCTGATTTCTATACAGGAACTGAGGCATGGATCTTAGCCGGTGGTGCACATCATACGGCATTTACTTATGACCTGACCGCAGAGCAGATGGGTGACTGGGCAAATGCAATGGGTGTTGAGGCTGTATACATTGACAAGAACACCAACATCCGTGATTTCAAGAAGGATCTGATGTTAGGCAGCGTATATTATAGATAATTTGCATATTTGGTCTATAAATAGCACAAATCTATGATGTGAAAATAGTAAACACAAAAATGTCATGTAGATTATCTGCACAAAATAGTGTAGAATAGTATTCGGAGGCTGTACATTGGTTTTAGCAGTGCGGCGAAAAATAGAAAAAGGAGATAAAAGCAATGAAATTCTTTATTGACACAGCGAATGTAGACGATATTCGCAAAGCAAATGACATGGGTGTTATCTGTGGTGTAACGACCAATCCTTCTCTGATCGCTAAAGAGGGACGCGATTTTAACGAGGTAATCAAAGAGATCACAACGATTGTCGACGGACCGATCAGCGGTGAGGTAAAGGCTACGACAGTAGATGCTGAGGGAATGATCAAAGAGGGACGCGAGATCGCAAAGATCCATCCCAACATGGTTGTAAAGATCCCCATGACTGTAGAAGGCTTAAAGGCTGTAAAGGTTCTCTCTGCTGAGGGCATCAAGACAAATGTGACCCTGATCTTCTCTGCAAACCAGGCATTATTAGCAGCCAGAGCAGGCGCAACCTATGTTTCTCCGTTCCTCGGAAGACTGGATGATATCAGCCAGCCTGGTATCAATCTCATTGAGGATATTGTACAGATTTTTGACAACTATGGTCTGGATACAGAGATCATCGCAGCTTCTGTCCGCAATCCGATCCATGTAACTGATTGTGCACTGGCAGGCGCTCATATCGCAACAGTTCCTTATGCTGTTATCGAGCAGATGACCAAGCATCCGCTGACTGATCAGGGTATCGAGAAGTTCCAGAAGGATTACAAGGCTGTCTTTGGTGAATAATTGTTCAGCGATTGCCATAGGCATCTTTGCGAATGGCGCGGGCTGAATGATATTATATAAGGAGAATAAACATGAACAAGCTTGAGCTTCAGAAAACTGCTGTTGAAGTTCGCAAAGGCATCGTTGAGGGTGTGCACGCCGCAAAGGCTGGACACCCCGGCGGATCTCTTTCTGCAGCAGATATTTTTACCTATCTCTATTTTGAAGAGATGCATATTGATCCGAAGAACCCCAAAGATCCGGATCGCGACCGTTTCGTATTATCAAAGGGACATACTGCTCCCGGTTTGTATTCGGCACTGGCTCATCGCGGATACTTTCCGGTAGAGGATCTGCTGACACTCAGACATACAGGTTCTTATTTACAGGGACATCCCGATATGAAGCACATCCCTGGTGTGGACATGTCATCCGGTTCACTCGGACAGGGACTGTCTGCTGCATGTGGCATGGCGTTGGGCGCAAAGAAGTCCGGCAAGGATTTCCGCGTATACGCACTGTGCGGCGACGGCGAGATTCAGGAAGGACAGATCTGGGAGGCAGCGATGTTTGCAGGCTTCCGCAAGCTGGACAACCTGTGTGTAGTCGTGGACAACAACAATTTACAGATCGACGGACCGATTGATGAGGTATGTTCACCGTATCCGATCGACAAGAAATTCGAGGCATTTAACTTCCATGTAATCAATATCGACGGAAATGATTTTGACCAGATCAAGGCTGCTTTCGATGAGGCAAAGGCTACCAAGGGTATGCCTACTGCGATCATTGCACGTACCGTAAAGGGCAAGGGCGTTTCCTTTATGGAGAACAACGTCGGATGGCACGGAAAAGCTCCCAATGATGAGGAGTTTGCAGTCGCAATGGAGGATCTTAGAAAGGCAGGTGAAGCATTGTGTCAGAAGTAAAGAAGGTTGCAACAAGAGACAGCTACGGCAATGCTTTGGTTGAACTTGGAAAAGAGCATGAGAATCTGCTCGTACTTGATGCCGATCTGGCGGCAGCTACAAAGACTGGTGTATTCAAGAAGGAATTTCCGGATCGCCATATTGACTGTGGCATTGCAGAGGCAAATATGACCGGTATCGCAGCCGGATTATCTACCTGCGGATTTGTCCCGTTTATGAGCACATTTGCAATGTTTGCAGCAGGACGTTCGTTTGAGCAGGTGCGTAACTCGATCGGATATCCGCATCTGAATGTAAAGATCGGTGCGACACATGCCGGTATTTCCGTTGGTGAGGACGGCGCTTCCCATCAGTGTAATGAGGATATCGCCTTGATGCGTGCGATTCCCGGAATGGTAGTGATCAATCCGAGTGATGATATCGAGGCAAAGGCAGCAGTCAAGGCAGCCTATGAATACGAAGGACCTGTATATTTACGTTTTGGCCGCCTGGCAGTACCTGTCATCAACGACAACGCAGATTACAAGTTTGAGATCGGCAAGGGCGTACAGTTTCGCGATGGCAAGGATTGTACGATTATCGCGACCGGACTGTGCGTGAGCGAGTCACTGGCAGCCGCAGAAAAGCTGGCAGCAGATGGCATTGATGCACAGGTTATCAACATCCATACGATCAAGCCGCTCGACGAGGAACTTGTCATTGCAGCAGCGAAAAAGACCGGACGCATCTTTACAGTAGAGGAGCATTCGATCATCGGTGGACTCGGCGCAGCAGTCAGCGAGTGCCTGAGCGAGAAGTGCCCGACCAAGGTCACACGTATCGGTATGAATGATGTATTTGGTGAGTCAGGTCCCGCAAAGGAACTGCTCCACAAGTACAAACTGGATGCAGACGGCATCTATGAGCGCATCACAGCAGAAATGAAATAAAATGACTGACTGTCCAGAACATGATGCTTTGCAGATGTCTCTGGGCAGTTATTTTTAATTCAAAATGTCAGGAGGAATCATGTCACCATAGAGAAAATGGTTGATTTCAGGCGTTTGTCTGCTGTTGTTGACAGGTGCCATGTTTGGCAGCATCTGTTTTCAGAAAATCGGACACATTTATCCGAGTGCGGCTGCATTTGAGGAGTTTTCGGAGCTGTCAGAGGAACAGCTGTCAGGTATGGGTACGCGGGCACTGATACAGGCAGTGTTGCATGACCCGTATATGACGCAGTTTACGGCATATAACTGCGGTCAGGATGCGATGCTCATGAATATGCAGGAATATGCGGCGTACCGCGAAATGTGCGGCAGGGATGATTATTATGAGTCACTGGCACGGCTTTATGGCAAGGCATCGACGACGTTGTCTGGTGAGGAATCCGGTACGGATGACGAATCGTACCGCACGCGTCAGAATATCGCGAATCTGGAAATCCTGCTGGCACATGATATTTACGAATACGGATGCAGCGCACAGCCGGTGGATTCGCGAAAAACGTGGGATGAGCTGGTGCGCACCGCAAATGCGCGCATCCGCGCAGAAAGAGAAAAAAATCCGAATGCATACGACATGGATGGGTTTTACTGGTATTACAGCATGAATCCGGAGGCGACCGATGCACTGCATGCAGACAATGAGGCAGTGGCGGTGCTGCTGCAGGAGCTGGCTGGTGAAGCGTAATTATTTTTTAGAAAAGGAGAACCAAGATGTTAGAACAGTTAAAAAAAGAAGTCTATGAAGCAAACATGGAGCTTCCCCGCAGAGGTCTGATTACCTACACATGGGGAAATGTCAGCGGCAGAGATGCAGAGACCGGCTATTTTGTCATCAAGCCGAGCGGCGTCGATTATGACGCGCTGAGCCCTGATGATATGGTCGTTATGGATCTCGACGGAAACAAGATCGAGGGAAAATATAAGCCTTCCTCAGATACAGCGACACATATCGAGCTGTATAAAAAATACCCCGAAATCGGCGGTATCGTACATACACATTCACCCGAAGCAGTTGCATGGGCACAGGCAGGCAGAGATATTCCGCTGTACGGCACGACCCACGCAGACTATTTCCTTGGACCGATCCCCTGCGCAAGAAATCTCACAACCGAGGAGATCAACGAGGCATACGAGAAGAATACCGGTGTTGTCATCATCGAGACATTTGAAAACCGCGGCATCAATCCGGTTTACACTCCGGCGGTTTTATGCCAGAATCACGGACCGTTCACATGGGGCAAGGATGCGGCTGAGGCAGTACATAACGCAGTTGTACTCGAGGAAGTTGCAAAGATGGCACGTAACACCGAGCTCATCAACCCGAAGGTAAAGCCCGCACCGGACAACATCAAGGACAAGCATTTCTACCGTAAGCATGGCGCGAACGCCTATTATGGTCAGTAAATATACAGCTTGCGGGAGCTACAATTTCATATTTTAGGAGGAGACATTTATGGTAACAGAATTCGGCAAAACCAAAGACGGACATTCTGTGGAGAAATATACATTGAAAAATGCAAACGGAATGGAGGTTGATCTGATCACACTCGGTGCGACGCTGCAGGCGATCCGTGTGCCCGACAAGGATGGGAACGTCCGTGATGTGCTGCTCGGCTATGATACGGTGGAGCAGTATGAGAATGTCAACGGTTATCTTGGCGCAGTGATCGGACGAAACGGCAACCGTATCGCGAATGCAAAGCTGTCGATCGACGGAACAGAGTATGCGCTTGAGGCAAATGACAACGAGAATAACCTGCACAGTGGCGCGCATGGTTTCCACGCGGTTCTCTGGACAGTCACAGAGGCGGATGACGCACATGTTGTACTGACCTATCACAGTCCGGACGGAGATCAGGGATTTCCGGGAAATATGGATGTGACGGTAACTTATACACTGAATGATGCCGGAGAGCTCGGCATTGCATATCGTGCAACGACCGATAAAAAGACAGTAGCTAACTTCACAAACCATGCATACTTCAATCTGAACGGACAGGAGTCCGGCAGCGCAGAGGAGCAGGAGCTGGAGATTCTGGCATCTTACTATACGCCGGTTGTTGATGGCAAGGCGATTCCGACCGGAGAGATCGCATCTGTATCCGGCACACCGATGGATTTCCGCCAGATGACAAAGATCGGTGCGCGGATCGGGGATGATTTTGACCAGATCAAATATACAGGCGGTTACGATCACAATTACGTGCTCGACAAGGCAGACGGCAGCCTGCAGCTGGCTGCACGCGCGCGTTCAACCGAGTCAGGTATCCAGATGGATGTCTACACGACCTGCGTCGGTGTCCAGTTCTATGCGGGCAACTTTGTCGGCGGACAGAAGGGCAAAGGCGGCGTGGATTATGTGAACAGACAGGGCTTCTGTCTGGAAACGCAGTATTTCCCCAATTCCGTCAATGAGAAGAACTTCAAGCAGCCGTTCCTCTCACCGGGTGAGGTATACGAGTCTACAACAAAGTACTGTTTTTCAGTGTAAATAATATTTAAGAAGCACGAAATTTCGTGCAGCACAATGAAAAAAATGCACCGTTATTCGTGGAAAAGCACCTTTTAGGGTGGATTTACCGTGGATAATGGTGTATTTTTATATTATGAAAAAAATAGCACACCAATCCAACCAATCATCATTAAAAAGAAAATTACTGCTGCTTGTAGGGGCGGCAATGCTGCCGTTTCTGGCGATGTCCGTGTATCTGCTGATTTCCCTCAAGGGCTACAGTGACACATACGACAATATTGTCAGCAACATGATGATCGCCAACAACTACAATCTGGATTTCAGGGACGAGCTCGATGAGAGTATCTATCGTCTGGTAGCCGGAACGATCACACTGGACAATATCGAGACAGATAGCACAGTGAAGGATCCGTATGAGCTGGTCGGTACACTGCGAGGGGATTTTAACAAGCTGGTCAAGATCACGACGGATCGTGAGAGCCGTCTGTGGCTGCAAAGCCTGCTGCGCAATCTGGACACGCTTGAGGATCGTATCGACGATATTAAATATAATCTGGACGAGGGCGGACATTACGATGAAAATATGGAGATGCTCGACAACAATATTTACATATTGACGGAACTCATTCAGGATGACATCCAGCACTATATTTACTATCAGACGCGCAGTATGAACAGCCTGAAAATACAGTTGAATGCACAGGTGGAGCAGTTTTTGATCGTGTTTGCGGTCATGCTCGCGTTTATTCTGCTGCTCGTCTTACTGATCTCGGCGCAGACGGTGGGCGGCATTATCCGGCCGATCGAACGGCTGCGGCAGGTGACGGGCGAGGTCGCGCATGGGGATTTCAGTGCGCGCGCACCGCGGGAAGGCCCGGTGGAGATCGCAGAACTGGCGGGCTCGGTCAATGATATGACTGTGCATCTGGAGGCGATGGTGAGCAAGATCAAGGAGGATGAACGCAAGATGCGCCATGCGGAGCTGCGGCTGCTGCAGGAGCAGATCAATCCGCACTTTTTGTATAACACGCTCGATACGATCGTATGGCTGATCGAGAGTAACTCTGCGGATGAGGCGGTCGATATGGTCGTATCGCTGTCACAGTTTTTTCGGCTGGTGCTCAGCCATGGCGCGGAATTTATCTCGATCCGTGAGGAAGAACAGCATATCCGAAGCTATTTAAAGATCCAGCAGGCGCGGTATCACGATATTTTAGATTACGAGATCGACATTGATCCGGAGATCTATCCGTATAAGATCCTGAAACTGACGTTGCAGCCACTGGTTGAAAATGCCCTATATCACGGCATTAAATACAAGCGTGCGATGGGTAAGATTACGATTAGCGGAAAACAGGAGGACCGGCATATTGTACTGGTTGTGCGGGATAACGGTGTCGGCATGGAGCCGGAGCAGCTTGCGCATCTGCGGCGTGTGATCGAGCGCCCCTGTAAGGATACGGATGGCGGCTTCGGACTTGCGAACGTGAACGAGCGGATTCGTATGTATTTCGGCGATTATTACGGTATGCAGATCAATTCACAGCCGAATCAGGGTACGGTTGTGACGGTGACAATTCCGATGAAACAGATGAATGCGCCTGAGGATAACGAGAAGTGATAGGTGGAGTGAAGGAACTATGATGAAAAATGAAAAACGGCTGGTCATGGCACTCATTGTTGTGGTCGTGTTGTTTTTGTCGCTGCTGATCGCAAACGGCGGTTTCCACAAAACAACACCCGAGAATTCTGATGATGAGCACGAGCTGGCGGATGAGGATCTGATTGTGGTTGGTTTTTCCCAGTTGGGCAGTGAGTCTGTCTGGCGCGCGACACACACGCAATCCATACAGAAGGCATTGTCAAAGGAAAACGGATTCTTTTTGCAATACAGCAATGCCAGACAAAAGCAGGAAAACCAGATCAAGGCAATCCGCGGGTATATCTCACAGCGCGTGGATTATATTGTGTTCTCGCCGCTGATGGAGGACGGCTGGGAAACGGTGCTGACCGAGGCGAAGGATGCCGGGATTCCGGTCATTCTCGTAGACCGGAAAATATCCGGGGCGGAGGAACTCTACACGACGTATATCGGCAGTGATATGGCGGCGGAGGGACGCAAAGCCGGTGAGTGGCTGGAGGAGTATGAGAAGAAGCGGAACAAGAAAGACCAGCAGTCTGACGATGAGCCGCAGGAGGATGAGGATCTCAATATTGTCATGCTGACAGGTACGCTGGGATCTACTTCACAGCGGGGCAGAAGCTCAGGCTTTGAAGAAGTGGCATCCAAGCATCTGAATTGGAAAGTGGTCGGACTAAGCTCCGGTGATTTTACGGTCGTCAAGGGAAAAGAGGTCATGGCACAGATGCTGCGGCGTTTTGATGACATTGATGTGGTTGTCAGTCAGAATGACGAAATGACATTCGGCGCAATGGAGGCGATTGAGGAGGCTGGAAAGAGTACCGGAACGAACGGAGATATGGTGCTCATATCTTTTGATGGTTCGAGAGAGGCACTCGAATTGGTGAAAAGCGGTAAAATCAGCTGTGATGTCGAATGTAATCCTTTGCAGGGGCAGTTGTTGGCAGATGTGATCAATAAACTCGAAGCAGGCGAGCAGGTGGAAAAGGAATATTTTGTAGAAGAGCTTGTGTTCACGCAGGAGAATGTGAGTGCCTATCTGCCGAACCGTGCATATTAGATAGATATATAGTAAGAGAGGACGAACATGTTAAAGGTATTTTTAGTAGAGGATGAGAGTGTGGTACGTGAAGCACTCCGCGACAATATTCCGTGGCAGCAGTACGGTTACCGCTTTGTAGGTGAGGCGGGAGATGGCGAGATGGCGCTGCCACTGATCCGCAAAACGGTGCCGGATGTGCTGATCACGGACATTAAAATGCCGTTTATGGACGGACTGGCGCTCAGCCATATTGTAAAGAGCGAGTATCCGGACATGAAGATCATCATTATCAGCGGATACGATGATTTTGACTATGCGAGACAGGCGATCTCGGAGGGCGTGGACGAATATCTGCTCAAGCCGATCACACGCCGTTCGCTGCAGAAGGCGCTGTCTGAGATCCGGGAAAAGATCGAGGCGGAGCAGGAGCAGAAAAACTATGTCAAAAAGTTCCAGACAGAAATGCAGCAGTATGAGCAGTATGCGCTGCGCAGCTTTTTTGAAAAGGTGTTTGAAGGAAAGTTGTCGGCACAGGAGCTGTACGAAGAAGCGGGAAAGCAGGGGCTTGACATCAATGCGTCTGGCTACAATCTGATTCTGCTCGGCGTACAGGAGGATGAGAGCCGTGAGGAGCTGATGCGTTATTTTCTGCGATTTCCCGAATGCACGGTATTCCGCTGGAATATGAATACGCACGGCATTCTGCTGATGGGTGACGCGGATGCATTACAGGAGCGCACGGGCACGCATATGGATTATATCCGGAAGATCTGTGAACAGTCGAAGGATGAGGAATGGTATGTGGCAGCCGGAACGCCGGTAGAGCGGTTCAGCCAGTTGTCCGACTGTTACCGCAGGGTCAACCATATCTATGCCTACCGTTATCTGATGCCGGAAAAGCATGTGCTGACGGACGAACTGATGACGAGTGATGCGGGCAGAGACAGTGCGGGCAGCTTTGGCGGGCTGGATGCGAACAAGGTAGATCCGGAGATTATCCGGGGATTTTTGAATAACGGACAGCGGACAGAGGTCGAGGAATTTGTCAGCAGTTATATGAAAGGGCTCGGTGAGGCAGTGGCATCAAGACTGTTCCGGGACTATCTGCTGCTCAACATCCAGTTTACGGCGCAATCCTTTGTTGCGGGCATCGGCAGCAGTCAGGAGCAGCTTTTGCAGACGGCCGGGGCAGACCGCATCCATGAGATGGTGAGCGGACCGGATACGATGGAAACCTATGTGTGTGCACTGCTGACGGAAGCGCTGCGTATCAGGGATGAAAAACAGCAGACACAGGGCAAAAAGGTGTTGCAGTCTGCATTGGACTACATTGAGGAAAATTATGCACAGACAACGCTAAATCTGAATGAGGTCGCGCAGGCGATCGGCATGAGTCCGAACTATTTCAGCGGAATGTTTTCACAGGAGATGGAAATGACGTTTGTCGAGTATGTGACAAATAAGCGGATGGAGCAGGCAAAACGGCTGCTGCGTGAGAGCGACCAGTCCGCCGCGCAGATTGCATCAGCCGTCGGTTATAAGGATGCGCATTATTTCAGCTTTGTGTTTAAAAAGACGGTCGGTGTGTCACCACGCGAGTGGCGCACAAAATCCTGACGCTTACGACAGCGCAATACTGCTGTCGCGGACGATCAGCTCATAGGACAGCCGGATAGAGTCGAACGGTCTGCCGCGGAGCTGGGCGAGCAGGGCATCCGCAGCATAGGAGGCGAGATTGCCATGCAGGGCGAGCGAAGTCAGTGTCGGGGTAGAAAAATCACATAAAAAGCTGTTGTCAAAGCTGACGACACTCATATCCTCCGGCACATGGATGCCGGTATGGGTCAGCTCCTTGACGAGCCAGTACGCGATCTCGTCATCCTGACAGACGATTGCAGAACAGGCACGGAATTTCTGATTGATAAAATTCGACAGGAATCCGGTAGCCTGTTTTTTTTGCAGCGCGAGCAGCTCCGGTGTGTAATACCAGCCGATCAATGCGTCGTCCGGCATCAGTCCGGCGGCCGCGCAGGTATGTGTAAAACCGAGATAGCGGTCGAGCCCTTCCCTTGTATCACCGCGAAAAATGCCGCTGATGTGCGTGTGTTTTCCCTCAATCAGATAACGCGTGAGCTGTACGGCTCCGGAGAAATTATCCCCGGTGATTGATACGCGCGGCGGATAGTTCTCATAGGGCGCATGGAGAAATACGGTCGGCAGCCTGTGGTGCCACAGCCGCTCATAGAGATCCAGATTCGGGTTCGGCAATGCATTTCTGACCGGATCGATGATAAGCCCGCGCAGCGGCAGCCCGTAAAGCTGCGACAGGATCTCGCGCTCTTTGGCAACGCTGTGCTCTGTCACGTAAAAGGAGACAGAAAACCCCTCTTTGCTGAGTGCTATCTGCAGGTCGTTGCGCAGTCTGGCATAGGTGTAATCGCTGTCAGAGGGCAGCAGGACCGCGATCTGATTAAATGCTGCCTCCGGACGGAGTCCGGTCGCATAGGCGCCGCTGCCCTGCCGTCTCGTAATGATACCCTCGTTTTCTAACAGTCGTAATGCCTGCCGGACAGTCTGGCGGCTGACATGGTATCGCTCGCACAGTTCTTTTTCGGTCGGCAGCTTTGTCATGCGCGACTCGCTGTCATCGGTCAGCCGTGCGCGCAGACGGTCTGCAATGTACTGATATTTTGGAATCATATTGCTCCTTTTTTGGTGAAAAATTTATGATTATTTTGTTAAAAGAATCACATCGGTTGGAAAATTTCCTAACTGTGACAGGTAAAATCGGAAAAAAACATCCAAAAATTTTTACATTTGCCAACTTTGCCAATAAAGAAATATGGAAAAACCGGCGGCTTTTTGTCGGAAAAATCATAAAAATTCACAACTTTTGCGATGCAAAACGTAAAAATTTTAACTTATTTTTATTAAAACACAAATTTGTACTAAAATCCATAGAAAAAGCGAAAATTTGTATTGTTCAACAAACCGAAACTGCCAAAAGTAAAGATCTTCCAGTTGAATTTCATTCCCAGATTCGTATAATGAAACATGTAAGGACGAAACACCTTACAAAATCCAATAAGGAACATATTTTAAGGGAGGAAAACAAAAATGAAGAAAAAGGTAGTAGCAAGCTTATTAACAGTAGCTATGGCAGCAACGATGATCGTTGGATGCGGATCTCAGGCAGATACCGCAGACGCTCCTGCAGATGATGCAGCAGCAACCGACGACGCAGCAGCAGATGATGCGGCAGCTGATGACGCAGCAGCAGATGATGCAGCAACCGATGACGCAGCAGCAGACGATGCAGCAGCAAGCGGAGACCTGATCACAGTTGGTATCATCAACAATGATCCGAACGAGTCAGGATATCGTACCGCTAATGATAAGGATCTGAAGGACTTCTTTACCGAGGAGAACGGATATCAGGCTTCTTTCGCATACAGCTTAAAGAATGATGAGCAGATCGCAGCAGCTCAGAAGTTCATTACAGATGGTGTTGATTACTTACTGTTATCAGCAGCAGATACAGCAGGTTGGGATTCAGTACTTCAGGATGCACAGGATGCAGGAACAAGAGTTATCTTATTCGACCGTACCATTGATGCCCCCGAAGATCTGTATGAGGCTTCCATCGTATCTGATATGGATAAGGAAGGACAGACAGCAGTTGACTGGTTAGCAAGCCAGAACCTTGATGAGTACAACATCATCCACATTCAGGGTGTGATGGGATCAGCAGCTCAGAAGGGACGTTCTGGAGCATTAGATGAGAAGGTAGCAGCAGAGTCTAACTGGAACATCGTAACACAGCAGACAGCTGAGTGGAACGCAGAGAAGGCACAGCAGATCGTACAGTCAGTGATTGATTCCGGTAAGTCATTCAACGTAATCTACGCTGAGAACGACGATATGGCTAAGGGTGCTGTAGCAGCACTTGACAAGGCTAACATTTCTCACGGTGTTGACGGCGACGTTATCATAATGGGATTTGACTGCAACAAGTGGGCATTACAGGAGCTGTTAGATGGCAACTGGAACTACGATGGACAGTGCAATCCTTTCCAGGCAGCTTACATTGATGGCATCATCAAGACAATCGAGAGCGGCAGCGAAGTATCTGAGAAGGTCGTTATCATGGACGAGAAGGGATTCGATGCTTCTACAATTACTCAGGAAGATGTTGACACTTACGGAATCTAATCCGGTGACAAGTTTATAGGAATGTAAGTATGGGGCGCGGTACGCAAGCTATGAGTGCCGCGCCCTTTGTAACGAAAAATAGGGTTAAAAATCAAAAAAGGAGTGAATGCACAGGTGAAAGAGAAATCTGTATTGGAAATGAGAGGAATCTGTAAAAGTTTCCCCGGCGTTCGTGCGCTGCATGATGTGGATTTTACCTTATGTGAAGGTGAGATACATGCTTTAATGGGCGAGAATGGCGCGGGAAAATCCACCTTGATTAAGGTGCTAACCGGCGTCTATGAGAAAGACGAGGGAGAAATTTTCCTGAAGGGACTGGATAAGGCGGCTGTCATCCGTTCACCTCAGGACGCACAAAAGCTTGGCATCAGCACAGTATATCAGGAGATTACCCTGTGCCCGAACCTCTCCGTAGCTGAAAACATGTACATAGGACGAGACGGACAAAAGGGCGTAAGCTGGAAGAAAATGAACGCAGATGCTGAGAAAATTCTGAAAACATTGGATATTCCGGCAAAGGCCAGCAGACAGTTGTCCAATTATTCCATCGCGATTCAGCAGATGGTAGCGATTGCCAGAGCCGTTGATATGGATTGTAAGGTTTTGATCTTAGATGAGCCGACATCCTCGCTGGATGAGCAGGAGGTAGAGAAGCTGTTCGGTCTGATGCGTGATCTGCGTGCGAAAGGTGTAGGCATCATCTTTGTAACGCACTTCTTGGATCAGGTATATGAGGTATGTGACAAGATTACCGTTCTCCGTGACGGTGGACTGGTTGGCGAATATGAGATCGCAGACCTGCCAAGAGTCAAACTCGTATCCAAGATGCTTGGAAAAGAGCTGGATGATATGTCCGATATCAAGACAGACAGCGTGGTTTACGAAGGTGCTGATAAGGACGCAAAGGTTTTTGTGGCAGAAGGACTGCAGAGTAACGCAGGCATCAAGCCGTTTGACTTCTATATTAAGAAGGGTGAGGTCAATGGATTTACCGGACTGCTCGGTTCCGGACGAAGCGAGTGCGTGCGTGCGATCTTTGGTGCTGATCCTGTGATCGCCGGTTCATTGAAGAAAAATGGCAAGCACATTAAGATCAAGAAGCCGATTGATGCGATGAAGCAGGGTATTGCATATCTGCCTGAGGACCGTAAGGTCGATGGCATTGTTGGAGATCTGTCTGTGCGGGATAACATCATCCTCGCAGAGCAGGTATTAAAGGGATTTTTCCATCCGTATTCAAAAGCCGAGGCAAAGAAGCTGGCAGAAGAATACATCAAACTTCTGGAGATCAAGACCGCATCTGCGGATACACCGATCAAGTCTCTGTCCGGTGGTAACCAGCAGAAGGTTATTTTAGCGAGATGGCTATTGACACATCCCGAGTATCTGATCTTAGACGAGCCGACACGTGGTATTGATGTTGGAACCAAGATTGAGATTCAGAAATTAGTATTAAAGCTCGCATCAGAGGGCATGAGTGTGACATTCATTTCTTCTGAGACTGACGAGATGATCCGTACCTGTTCCCGTCTGATTGTCATGAGAGACCGCCGCGTTGTCGGCGAACTCGGAAGTGATGAGCTGACACAGAACAAGATTATGAGTACCATTGCTGGAGGTGAACACGATGCAAAATAATAAGAAAAGCGCAGGAGCATTTTTCTCCGGGCTGGTAAAACAGCAGATCTTTATTCCGCTGGCAGCGTTATTGATCTTAGCATTATTCAACTTGATCATGGATCCGTCTTTCTTTAAGATTACACTTGGATATAATAGTGTTGGAGATCCGGTATTGAATGGTTATCTCGTTACAATCTTAGATTACGGCTCAGAGCTGGCGATCCTTGCAATCGGTATGACACTGGTAACAGCGGCATCCGGCGGACAGGACATTTCAGTTGGAGCAACGATCGCGATCGCAGGTTCTGTCATTCTGCGTATGCTGTGCGGCGGACAGACGACAACCGATCACTACTGTGTACCGCTGATTGTAGCATTCTTAGTAGCGGTAGTGGCATCCATGGCATTTGGAGCATTCAACGGCGTGCTTGTTGCATATTTCAGGATCCAGCCGATGATCGCAACATTGATTCTGTTTACCGCAGGCCGTTCGATCGCAGCATGGATCAACAACAATGAGCTGCCGATCGTAAATGTCAACAGCTTTGGCTATTTCGGTGGATATATCCCTGGGGTGCCAATCCCGACTCCGTTCTTCATCGCAGTGCTCTGCGTCGTTGTGATCGCACTTGTAATGAAGTTTACAAACCTGAAATTATATACACAGGCAGTCGGTATCAATGAGAGCTCATCCAGATTAAACGGTCTGAATCCTGAGTTCATCAAATTGATCTCCTTCGTTATACTTGGTATCTGTGTAGCGGTTGTCGGATTGATCAAGGTCAGCCGTCTGTCGACGATCAACTACTCCGTTATTGCAAAGGATATAGAGATGGATGCGATCTTAGCAGTCGCACTCGGCGGAAACGCACTGGGTGGTGGTAAGTTCAATATCTGGGCTTCAATCCTCGGCGCATATGTCATCCAGTTCTTAACAACAACCTTATACAAATTTGAAGTACAGTCTGATGCGCTTCCTGCATACAAGGCAGTTGTCGTTATTGTACTCGTTGTACTCAGTGCTCCGGTCGTCAGAGAAAAGCTCGCCGGACTTGGTAAGAAAATGAAATCAAAGGAGGTAGCATAAAAATGGCATCAGAGAAAAATACAACTGCAAAGAAGAGCAGCTGGTTTAAAAATGTGTCAGATACAAACCTGCTGCTGACGATCACGATTGTTGTCTTCTTTGTCATGTATCTTGCAGCAATGTTATTCCTCGGTTCCGGTTTCTTAAAACCGCAGGCGTTCTTTAACATTTTAAATGCACAGGCAGCATTGATCATCACTGCATGCGGAATGAGCCTTGTTATGATTACAGGCGGTATTGATATTTCCGTCGGTGGTGTGGTAGCACTTGTCAGCATGTGCTGTGCCGTATACCTTGACTTTGGCGGAGGCAATCCGTACACTGCGATTCTGGTTGCATTGGCAATCGGTCTGGCATTTGGTCTTGTACAGGGCTTTTTGGTAGCTTACCTTGACATCCAGCCGTTCATCGTATCACTGGCAGGAATGTTCTTTGCACGTGGTATGACAACGATTGTACACACGAACCCGTTCAACGTAGAGAACGAGGCATTTAACAAGCTGAAAATGACACGTGTCATCATTCCCGGTATGGGATCTGTCAACAAGATCGGCAAGTATGTAGATGCGTATGTTGAGATCGGTGTGGTAGTCGCAGTATTGATCGTAGTGATTCTGTTCTGCGTCCTTCGCTGGACAAAGCTCGGCCGTGCATTCTATGCAGTCGGTGGAAACCAGCAGAGCGCATTGATGCTCGGAATTAACGTGAAGCGTACAAAATTTATCGCACATCTGATCTGCAGCCTGTTAGCAGGTATCGGCGGATATGTATACTTCCTCCATGTAGGATCAGGATCTCCGTCCCATGCTAGTGGAATGGAAATGAACGCGATCGCTTCTTCCATCATTGGTGGAACGATGCTGACCGGTGGTGTAGGTAATATTATCGGTACATTCTTTGGTGTTCTCTCCCTTAGCACCATTCAGAATATCGTATCTTCCGCAGGTCTGGATCAGGCATGGTGGACAGGAATCACCGTAGCAGCAATGTTGTGTATCTTCCTTGTGGTACAGAGTGTGATTATGGCGCGTAAGAAGAAAGCATAAGAAAACGAAAAAGAACTTTGAAAATTATGTATAATATGTAACAGAAAAGATGTGTTCTCTGTGTGGGAGCACATCTTTTTGCTTTTTTCGATTATATCGGTTATAATGTGCGCAGACGACGAAAGGATATGCATGGTATGAATTATCAGAATGAATGGCTTTTATACGAGGCAGGCGATGATATTGATGAGATCGAGCATCGCGCTGCGACAGAGGAACTGTTGTTTTATCAGGCTGTGGCGAGTGGTAATGTAGAAGCGGTAAAGAAGAATTGTGAACAGGAGCGTTTTGTGGAACAGGAGGGTGTAGGTGTCCTCTCGCGCAATCCAGTGACGAATCTAAAGTATCATTTTGTGATTACGACAGCCATGATCACCCGGATCTGCAAACAGAACGGCATGGAGCTGGAACAGGCATTCCGGCTGAGCGATTTTTACATACAGAAGCTGGATGATATTCATACGGTGGAAGGAGTGCAGAGCCTGCATGATGAGATGGTGATCGATTATGCGGAGAAGATGCGCAGATACTCCCGTTCGGATACGAATTCCAAGCACATCAATGCATGTAAGGAGTATATTTATTCCCATATTAAGGAGCGGATCACGATTGAGGATCTGGCGGATGAATTCGGTGTATCTGCCGGATATTTATCTCGTCTGTTCAAGAAACAGACCGGGGTATCGGTCAGTGCATATATTAGGGAGCAAAAGATCGGTATAGCGAAAAATCTTCTCCGGTTCAGCGATTATTCGATGATTGATATTGCAAACCGCCTGTCATTTTCGTCACAGAGTCATTTTATCCAGCAATTTCGTGAGTCAGTTGGAATGACACCCAAAAAATACCGGGATGAATATTATATGGTTCAATGGGACACACAAAAATAAAATGCAGCAGAGGTCGTTCTCTGCTGCATTTTTCAGTCAGGTATGATTATAATGTCAGTTCGATTTCATTTTCCTCTGCAAGAAGCCCGGCAGGGATGTAGTTATCCTTCAGCACGGTTCCGTTCAAAACCAGATTCGTGAAGCCGCATTCCTTATGCTGTGGATTTTTCACAGCAATGTGTAGGTGCTTACCGCGGAAGTTTTTGTCAATCACCAGTCCGTCCCATGTCTTAGGAATCGAAGGTGCAATACGGATACCGTTCATGTCGGGGCGCATACCGAGGATACCTTCGACACAGCCTACCATTACGGTAGAGGCAGTTCCGGTCAGCCAGTGTACGTGGGAACGGCCGAAATGCTCGCTGGCTCTGCCCTCGGTGAACTGGCCATAGCAGTACGGCTCCAGATGACGGATCTCAGCGCGGTCATTCTGGGCAGCGGGTGCATTCTCCATAAAGTATGTAAATGCACGGTCACCATGTCCGCAGAGTGCTTCTGCGAGGATCAGCCAGCCCTGGGACTGGGAGAAGATACCGGCATTTTCCTTGGTTCCCTGATTATAGATGACAGCCAGGGCACCATCGAATGCGTGTGCATGGTAGGGCGGGTCCATCAGGATCGCACCGTAAGCGGTATTTAAGCGCTCATAGACGTTATTCATAGCAGCTTCTGCCTGCTCGCTGGTAGCGAGACCGCTGATGATGGACCAGCTCTGGGGATTCAGCCACATATTTGCCTCCGGGTCTGCGGCAGCACCGATACGCTCGCCTGCTTCTGTAAAGCCACGGATAAAACGATCATTATCCCAGCACAGATCATTGATCTTTTTAGCTGTTTCGGTCAGCTGCTTTTCTAATTCTGCGATATAGGCAGCATCATTTTTGACCTCTGCAAAACGCTTGGAAATTACCAGTGCGTAGTAGAACTGCAGAGCGACAAAGGAAGATTCTCCATTGGCACCGAGGCGCAGACAGTCATTCCAGTCAGCGTATAATCCGGCGGGCAGACCGTGAGGACCCAGATGATTTAGGGAGAAGCGTATGGCACGTTTTAAGTGCTCATATACCGTTCCCGCATCTTTGTTGGCAAAAGGAATGACTTCATCCAGAAAAGCAACATTTCCGCTTTCAGCGATATATTTAAATATGGTCGGGAATAACCAGAGGGCATCGTCTGCGCGATAAGCCGGATGCCCGGTTTCCTTCACGTAGGATGCATCATCCGGCGTGTCCTCATGTCCGGCGTTGTGTGTGAATTTAACTAACGGGAGTCCACCGCCGTTGTCGACCTGTGCGGAGAGCATGAAACGGATTTTCTCGGCTGCCATCTCAGGAGCCAGGTGGATGATACCCTGGATATCTTGTACCGTATCGCGGTAACCGTAGCCGTTTCTGAGTCCGCAGTAGATAAAGGATGCGGCGCGTGACCAGATGAAGGTCATAAAGCAGTTATAGGCATTCCAGGTGTTGATCATCGTATTGAATTCAGGGCTCGGTGTCTGTACCTGCAGGTTATCCAGCTTCTGATACCAGTCAGCCTTCAGATCAAGGATTTCATTTGCAACCGTATCTGCCGGATTGACTGTATAGCGGTCGATGATGGCGGCTGCTTCTGCGGAATATTTCATACCGAGCAGGAACACGATTGTTTTGCTCTCACCGGGAGCCAACGTGAGGACGGTAGATAATGCACCGCACGAATTTTCGTTGTAGCTTGTGATATTGCCAAGATCACCGGCTTCTACACCTTGCGGATTGTTGTAGCCGTGGTATCTGCCGAGAAAACACTCTTTGTCACCGCAGTAAGACGCAACGGGAGCACCTGCCAGACCGAAAAACCGTTCGGTGACATCCTTGTTATCGATTTTCTCACCGTTTTCCAGCGTATCCAGATTGCCGTGAAGCTTCTGCATGATGCGGTTTTCACGGAACTGGGTTCTGCTGATAAACAGGGAGTATTGCAGATTGACCTGATCCTGCTCATAATTGCTGTGATTTGTAAACTCCGCATAACCGGTCAGTGTCAGCTCACGGGTCTGAGCGGAGTTGTTGGTTATGGTAGCTGCCCACACCTCGTAGGTTTTTCCGTCTGGAACATAGTAGGTGATTGCAGAGTGGATATCTGCATAATCAGCAGACATGATTGTGTATCCGACTCCGTGGCGGCATTCGCTCGTGTAGCTGTTTAAATCTTTGCCGACCGGCTGCCATGAAGCAGACCAGTAATCCTTTGTCAGATTATCTCTGATATAGATATAACGTCCGGGCTGGTCAAAATTATTGAATACATAGCGTAAAATACGACCGTTTGCACCTGATTTTGCAAAGCTGTAGCCGCCGGCATTGTTTGAGATGATGGCTCCGTATTCAGGGGAACCCAGATAGTTGACCCAGGGAGCGGGGGTGTCCGGGTGCGTGATAACGTATTCACGGTTGGCATCGTCAAAATATCCGTATTTCATGATTATACCTGCTTTCTTAGTTGTATGATTTGTTGAGGGTGACAGTGATAGTATGCACTTCATCAGAGAGCGATGAGAGCATGGATTTGGAGATCACGATGCGTGAGTCCTCTGTGATGGAAAGTGCCTGTCCGTCGCAGTCAGCGGCAGCCACTGTGTAGCTGCCAAAATCCATGTGCGCCTGGTTTACATAGGTGACCTTTAGCTGCTTCCCGGCAAATGTCACAGCTGTTGAAGCAATGCCGTCTGCGTCAAACTGTTCGCCGAGCAGCTTCGGGTAGAGTACGAGATCACCGGATACACCGTGTACACCAAATACTTCTGTGATCATAGTCAGCATATACCAGCTTGCGGCTCCTGTCAAATAGTGATACATACCGCGACCGTCTGCACGGAAGTATTCCGGGATGCCGGGGTAGATGCGGCTCGTGTTAAAATCAAGAGAGGTATCAGCCAGTGACTTTAATGATTTCCAGCCTTCTTTCGCAAATCCGCGGCGATACAGTGCATTTGCATACATGACAGCCATGTGTGAGAACACAGCACCGTTTTCTTTTTCACCGTAAGCAAATCCGAACATGCGCCCCATGTCGAATTTCAGTTCATGGAAATCCGTGTTCAGGCGATAGCCGCCGATCTCCTTCTGATACAGATAATGATCGGCACTTTTTACGATTTTTCGGATCTGCTCGTCCGTTGCGACGTAGCCCATGATGGCGAATACCTGTCCGGTCAGCATCATGCGGATCTGATCCCCACGGCAGCCTTCGACCGCCTGTCCATGATTGTCATAATAGCTGTTGAACCAGCCTTCGTCATTGATTCCCTCGATCCATTCCTGCTCACGCAGATGTGAGGTCAGCCAGATAGCTTTTTGCTGCAGGCTGGCTGCAATCTGCTTCAGGGAAAATAAAGATCGTTTCCCTGATATATTGTGGCGGCAGCAGTCTGTATAAGTATCCAGAACAGCATGCTTTTTGTTGATATCGTCAAATGTGTCCGCATCATCGTTCAGTAAAATAGTGATCTCATTGAGCAACTCAATCTGTCCGTCTGTGTGGGTATGCAAGGTTGACTGGATCAGATTTGCCAGCTCCATGAGATTCCCGGCATAGGCACAGGTAAATGCGACACTCTCGCCCTTTTCGGCTGCCATATCCAGCGCATCGTTCCAGTCAGCCCCGCGCAGGCGGTAGATATTGTGATCCCCGACCTCATAGAAAGCGGCAAGCTGTTGGATCAGCAGATGCTCCAAAATACTGCCGGTATAGATCTGATGGTCAGCGGTACGCTGTCTGTTGCCATAGGTTTCATCCCAGAGAGGATCGGTCTGCGTGCCGCGGGCAGCCTGTGCATCCTTAAAATAGGGAACCTCGCGGCTTAGGATGGAGATATCACCGGTCTGATCAATATACAGCTTTGTTGTGATGAGTGGCCATAGTGCATGATCCATCCATACACGGGCGATGCCATTACGGTCTGCGATAAAGCTGCCATCACCGTCACCAATGATCGTTGCGTTAGTACCATCAATGCGCACGCCACCATAATTGGCAGCGATCATCTCACCGACATTTTCCGGATCCATGAGCAGCAGAGACAGACAATCCTGCCACAGATCGCGCCAGCCGCGGCCGCCGCGCCCATAGTCGTGATGCGGCAGGAACGAGCAGCCAAACAGACGGCGCAAAAACGGCTGGAAGCTGACCCATTTCATATATTGGTCAAAATCTGCATCGCCTGTATGGAAAGCAACATTGACTTTATTGCGCCAGTATTCCCTGGTAGCGGTGAGCGCCTGTTGTACCTGTGTGGACGAGGCATATTTATGATATAAGGAAGAGATTGCACTGGCATCGGTAGCCGTTCCGAGCAGCACGATGTAATCAGATGTCTCTCCGGGAGCGAGTGTGATCTGGGGGAAAACCATCGCTCCCATCGCTTCTTTACCGTTTTCTGTTGTTTCTGCGGGGCATCCGCTCTGTTTCTCGTATATAGCGAGTGGATGCGTATAAGTGCCGCCCTCGCCAATGAACGATTCTACTGTCGGGAAAAAACCTGTGGGTGCAGTACCATCACCGGCAGATCCGAATACATAGTAAACACGTTTGTTTTGCTGGTGTCCGCGTTCATCAAAGGACATGGTCGGACATACAGTGATGCCGTGCTCCTGTGTCTGAATCCGGTGGAGCAGGGAGGTCACATGGCGGTGGTCACGCAGATTGTCAGCGCTTCTTCCATAGATTGGAACCGCTGCATATGCAGTGATGGTCATAGGCTGACCGGATTCATTTTTCAGTGTGACATACATGATCTCTGCGGTATCATCATTCGGAATAAAAGAAGTGATCTGCGAGGTCAGCCCCAGTGCGTGTGAGGTCCGTTTTAATGTATGCCACATGAGACCGGCGTCCAGTTCGCTTTCATCCTGTGCGGAAGTAAATTTAACAGCCTCCTGCGCGGCAGAGGCGCCGGTGGCGCAATAGACATCAGAATCATTGACGACACACCAGAAATTTCTGGTGGAACGGTTGTTGTGCAGATTCTCGGCACTGACCGGTTCTAATAAGAAAGCAACCTGATTGATTTTGGAATCTCCGCCAAGATTCGGTGTGACTGCACTCTTGAGTCCAGCGTCCGAAGCAAGTGGAAAATAGAGATAGCTGGTGTTTTCTGGATTTTTTATACAAAAACTACCATTGTTGTCTGTAAAATGTATCGATTTCAATTATCATACTCCTTCCGTGGTATATGCGCATTATTATATAGAAGGATGGTTTTGAAAAAAATCAGATAAGTGCGAAAAATATCAAAAGCATGACCTTAAACAGTTGTATTTTGTTAAGCAGCTGTTATTTCTGCTCCCAAAACCGGGTGCATAAAATAGGAAATCTTACAAAATATCAGATTTCGTAACTGTTTTTTAATTAGGTCATGAATTTGATATTTTCAATGGCGAATGTAATATATCGTTCCGGTGGATGTGGCTATAATACATACACAAGACGTGAGGCATACAGCGAAAGAAAACGGTTTGAAAGCAGCTCACAGAATAAAGGAGGACATAATCAATGAAAAAGAAAGTAATCAGCGCATTACTGGCAACCACAATGGTAGCAGCTATGT
>CALBJL010000214.1 GCA_937893485.1 uncultured bacterium
TGTGGAAGCCTTTGCTGACACAATTTTGCTTTGCGGAGGCTCATCGGAATGGGGCGTGCAATGAAAGCAAAACAGACATGCTTGCGGGAGCTGCCAACGCAAAAAGAGACAACACGATTACATACCCCTTTGCAATCCTCTATTCATCCCTGTTTGGTTCATCATACCACATTTGTGCTACATCCGCCAGTCTGTTCTCGCAGAAATCCCCTGCCAGTTACTGTCAACGGCTGCGGTTCACCCATATCCGCCCCGCTAACGCTGCGCATTCCCGCTAAACAAACTCGCCCTTGAGACTGCGCGAAAACAATCCCTCCAGTGCGGTGTCCGGTGCGAGCCCTTCATACAGGATCTCATACACCATCACGCAGATTGGCAGGTCGACATGATAGCGCTCTCCGAGTGCAACCAGCGCCTTTACGGTATAGTACCCTTCTGCCAGCTTGTCATAGGACTCCTTTTTGATAAAGCGCTCTCCAAACATCCGGTTGTGGCTGTGCGCCGAAAACAGCGTTGCCTCGTAATCTCCCAGATGGCACAGCCCATAAGCCGACAGCTCATTGCCACCCATCGCCTTGATGAGTCTTGCGATCTCACGCGGTCCGCGCGCCATCAGCGGTCCTTTCAGCGAAGAACGACCCACGCCATCCAGCATACCCGCCGCGATTCCGATCACATTTTTGGCTGCGCCGCCAATCTCATTCCCGATCAGATCCATCCCATAATAGAAACGGATCAGATCACTCGAAAACTGTTCCACAAGCATCTGCTTGGTCGCATCATGGCTGCTGTCGATCACCATGCAGTTCGGCACGCCGCGGTAAAACTCCTCCACATGCCCCGGCCCCAGCCATACAGCGATACGGTTGGAGGCATCAATATTGTCCTCCATGATCTGTGAGAGCCTGCGTCCGGTGCTGATCTCAATACCCTTCATACACAGCACAAACATCTTGTAGCACAGATCATACGACTCCAATGTTTCACACAACGCCTGTAGATTTTGTGAACTGATCGAGATCACGATCACCTCTGCCTGCGTGACACAGGACAAATCATTCGTCAGTTTCAACGTCTCCGGCAGCGTCACATACTCGTTGCTCCGCTCCTCCATCAAACGCTGCATATTTTTTGATCCGGCTCTGCCATAAAGCGTGACCTCATGCCCGATATGATTCAAATACCATGCGATAAACGTCCCCCAGCGTCCGCATCCAATTACTGTTATCTTCATATTTAATTCTTCCTATTTTTTTCTTACCTACTTAAATAGAGAGTCGCTCGCGACTCTTTCGCGCCCGAGCGGTATGCGAAGCATACACCTCAACTCCGCGAGGTGCGCATCCTTGCGGAGCATATAATTTGATAGGAAATTCCTATCAAATTATAAGTCGCAGCCCGACACAGCGATCAGGTGTGCCACCGCGAGTCTGAGCTGCTGCCTGGTCAGCGTACCTGCCGCCAGCTCCTCCCTGAGATTCGCCTGATCTTCCGTGACACCGGGCATAACCAGATCGTTTCCGGCGCGCATACAGCCGGCTGCTGTGCAGTCATCACCCTGCAGGGTCGTTGCCCAATCTGTCATAATGACACCATTATAGCGCCACTCGTCACGCACAACACTCGTACACAGATCATAATTATTCGCCGCATGCACGCCGTTGATCAGATTGTAGCTGGTCATAATCGCCTTTGGCATTGCCTCCCTGACCGCAATTTCAAAGCCTGTCAGATAGATTTCTCGCAGCGCACGCTCAGACACGATACTGTCTGATCCTGTCCGGTTGTCCTCCTGATTGTTACATGCAAAATGCTTGATCGTCGTGCCGAGATCTCCCTGCTTTTGCACCCCGGCTGTAATTGCGGCTGCAAACTTTCCGGACAGCAGCGGATCTTCTGAATAATACTCAAAATTGCGCCCACAGAGCGGATTTCTGTGGATATTCATACCGGGAGCCAGCCACAGATCGACTGAAAACAACCGCATTTCCTCTGCCACAGCCTCTCCGACCGCGGTGAGCAGATCTACATCCCAGCTCTGTGCCAGCTGCATGCCTGCCGGAAATGCCGTACAGAACTGATAGTGCGCCTCGCCCTGTACCGGCTGCGTCGGGCGGTAGAGATAGCCGTCCTCCATGCTCGCCTCCACCGGAAGCAGCTGCGGTCTGCCATCAACCGCATAGTATTTTTTCGTCAGTCTAAGCCCCGCCGGTCCATCCGCAAGCACCAGACGCGGAATGCCCTGTTCAACCGCACAATCGCTCGTCTGTGCCGCAGAACCGGGTACACTGCTGCCCGCAGCGCCCAGTATGCCGCCGCCCTGCGCAAATCCCGGATCACCTGTCACCAGAGAAATCAACTGTTCCTCAGACAGAGTCTCTGCCTTCTGCATGACTCCCGGATCGACCCGTTGCTCCTCCTTGCCGTAATGCACGCTTCGTCTCGTAAAGAGCATCTGCGTCGGCACGACAATCGCCGGATGTCTGTATACACGCGCATGCCACTCCGCACGCCGTCTGAGCACGCTCTCCTGTGGACACTCCAGCTCCTCCAGCGGCTCCTGTAACGGACAGATATTGCCCGTTTTTTTCAACAAAATATTGCGCGTAAGCTCTACAGATGCCGCAAAGCGCGCATTTTGCAGGCTGTCACCCATGAACAGACCATAAGTTCCGCAATCCAACAGCCAGCCGGAGGCTTTTGTGCTGTAAGACGTAAGCATCTGAATAGACGCAACGATCTCTACATCCTGTGATTTTCCAGGGAGCAGTTCTGCGGACTTGGCAAATCCAATGAGTCTGCGGTATTCCTTTGTCATATTTTTCTGCGGACAGGATGCATAGATCTGAACGACCTCCCTGCCGGGACGTGTTCCGGTATTTGTAACCTCCACAACCAGACGAAGCGCCGTATGTCTGGTATCATAGCGGATAAAGCTGACATTTACCATGCGGAGCGCAAATGTCGTATAAGACAGACCATAGCCGAATCCGTAGCGCACAGGCACCTCAAAGGTATCAAAATAGCGATAGCCGACATAGATGCCTTCATTGTAATATTCCTTGGAAACATCCCCGCTTCGATGGGAAAACGTCTTCGCATTCGGATAATCCTCATAGCGGTATGCCCAGCTGTCTGTCAGATGTCCGCTCGGCGTAACTGCCCCGCTCAATATATCTGCCAGTGCGTTTCCAGCCTCCATGCCGGGCTGTCCCATATAGATCAGACCTTTAATCTGCGGAAATTCATCAATAAATGACAGGTCGATCAGTCCGCCCGAATTGATGACAACGATTACCTGCTTATGTTGTTCGCACAACAGGCGCAGCGCCTCATGTTCCTCTTCGCTCAACAGATAATCACCCGGACGCAGTTCTCTGTCCTTTGCCTCTCCCGCAATCCTCGCGATCACATAAACCGCCACATCTGCCTCTACGGGCTGCGGCAGATCGCCCGCCGGCAGATCGAACGGATGACTGGTATACGATACAAATACAGGGTCAGCCTCCCCCTGTGCCTTTCTCGTATCCACATCCTGCCAGATCTCATCGCGCCAGTTTTCACGCGCTGTCTGGTAATGCTTTTGATACGCCTCTATCCAGTCCTCATTTACAATCTGAAAACCGGCATTTTTTAATCCCTGCCATACATTCACGGTCTCCCGGCAGTTGACATCCCCGGAGCCGGTGCCTCCCTTGACCGTCCCGAGCGCGCCTGCTCCGTAGAGTGCGATCGACGCATCCGGTGCGAGCGGCAATACCTCATCCTCATTTTTTAACAGCACCATTCCGTCTGCTGCCGCCCGTCTTGCCAACGCGCGGTGCTTCACCTCATATTCCTGTTCCTCCAGACCGGTCGTTCCCGGAAGTATATCATTTCCGGAAGTTTTCAAATCCATCTCCTGTGTAGCCATCAGTTTCTCTGCTCCTTCCTGCAAAATAAAACCCCAAATAATCAACGAGCGATTTTGAAACCACTCCATCTGGTGATATTTTAATATAGAAACGCCTTACTTTCAAGTTCGACGTTCATTTTTTCTCCGTTTACACTAATTGACTACTTGCCTTTTTTTGTTTATACTTATAATAATTGGGTTTTTTTAAGGAGGCAGATTATGCAGGTAATAAAAATACAAAAGGGCAAACCGGTCGCCCGCCGTCAGGAGAAGGTCATGGAATGGTATCTTATCCAGACCGGTTCAGTGACGCGGCACTACAATTTTGCGGAGCTTACGCTCGGTGCAAACGCAATTATCGGTATTCTGGAAAACACATGGTTTTCCTGCGACTACATCGCACGCGAGGACACAACACTGATCGTGATCCCGTGCAAGGACTCTGACGATCTGCATGCGCTGCTGAAAAGTCAGGCCAGCTTCCGCCCGATCTTTTTGCGCACGGCACTGGAGCAGCGCCATCAGGCGATCAGCCTATATGCCAAGCTCTGGCAGCGTGCAACGCAGCTGCATGCAACCGCACAGCGCAGCTACAACGACTACAAAACACTCTGCGGACAACTGCTCATTCCTGAGCGCAGCTTTTACCGCATCACACATTTCGAGGCACTCCAGCCCCAGCACAAGGTGGAGCGCTGGGAGATCCGCAACAGCGCGAGTCTAATGCAGGGCTATCTGCGCGACTATCTGCAGCTGATGATGAAAAATGACGATCTGTGTGTCGGCGCCATCATGGAGGCAGCCGCCCAGATGCACCGTACCGCACAGGGAATCGAGGAAATCAGCGATTATCTCATGTGCAACCGCGATGTTCTGTGGAACGATAACGAGGATGATATTTTTCACCTATATGCATCTCTCGCCGCCAAGCTCAGCGCCCAGAATCAGGATATTTCCGTGTGCCGCACACATATGGAGGAGCTGCTGTCTGTCATGAAGGAGTTGAACATCTACGACCCAATGCAGCTTGAGGAGGGTGCCCATATGTGCCACAACATCCAGTCCGGCGATGTATCGACCGCCAATGACAATCTCGCGCAGCGTGACTGCGTCGCAGAAATCATGTCCTTTGCCGAATATGACAAGGATGCGATCCGCGCTTTCAAGACACTGTTACAGACTTATAAAAATCTGCCGGACCGTCTTGGCAGTGACAAGGACACCCGCACGATCCGCAAGCGGATCAGCACACAGTTTTACGAAATCTACAGCAAAGCCTTTTTCCGGTCGATGTCGACCGTTGAACGGCTCTCGCCTGTATTACAGATGTTTTTCAATTTCGGCTTTATGGATACCGAACTGCTCGGCGAGGAGGTTACCAACTCACTGATGCGTTTTACCGAATCGCTGGGGCTCTTTCACCACACCCATGTTTTTACGATCTACGAATGGCTCAAACAGATCTATCATGGTGAAAAAAGACCCTCCCGCAATGATTTTGATCTGGATTTCAATGCCTATTTACAGGAACAGGTACGCCAGGGCGAGATCACTGCGCGCCAGCAGGCACAACTACTCCGCGACTCTGCCGCGCAGGTGAAGTTCGAGATCTCCAACCTGTTCCAGACAACACACCGCAGTGTGTCCGGCAGACTATCTACCTTCTGCCCGATTCTGAGCGAGGATGAACTGTTCTCTCCGTTTGAAAAAATGGCGGTCACTGCCGCCCGGCTTGAACAGTCGCTCAACCGCATCCGAAGCCTTGACTATTCGCTGTTATACCGGGAAGTGCTGTTTTCCGATCCCGAACATGGCATCAACCAGGAAGAGCTGATGCGCGAAGTATTTCCTGATATTATTCTGTTACCGGGTGTCGGCACACGTTCCATTACATGGCAGGAAACGAGTGGTCCCCGCACAGACACACCGGCGCGTATCCTGTTTCCGATCTTCATCACCGGCGATCTCGACGATCAGATGCTGCTCGCGATGGGACGTTACCGCTGGGAGATCTGCCGCCGTGTACAGGGCACATACTGGAATGACTACCGCGTCAAATCACTGACTGCCGAATATTACGATTACCTGCAGTTTTACCGCAAAAATAAAGATTTGTCCGTCGATGCCAAGGACAAGCTCAAATCAGCCCTGCAGCACGCGCGCAACAATTACCGCGAGGTATTCGTGGCTGATTATGTCAACTGGATCAAATATGAATCTCAGGGCAGCTTCCGTCTGAACAAGATCGCACGTGACATTCTCGTACGCTATTGCCCGTTCTCACGTGAGATCCGCGCTGAGCTCAACAGCAATCCGCTTTTCCAGAATGCGTTTAACAAGCTGGAGCTGGATAACCAGAAGAACTTAAAACGCCTTCAGGCTGTCTACCGCAAATACGAGGATGCCGGCGGAACGATCACACCGGAGCTGACGGAAAACATGAAATTCTATCAGATGTAGCAATTTACGTGCACAAATAAGGCGCAGCCATTATCAATTCGTTGACATGGATGCGCCTTATTTTTATATGCTATTCATTTTCCATTTTCGGATTTCCAGCAATCCCGGCACCAGCTCACGCGCACTCGTGTGCAGGATGATCCGCCCCTTTTCGGCTGTCGCGCCGGAGGGATCGCCGCCGATACCGATCGGTCTGCCATCCGCTGTTTTCCAGTCCTCAGACACCCATCCGATCGACACGCTGCCATACGGTTTGAGTGATTTGTTATCTACAAACGCCGTCGGAATGCCCGCCTCACTCGTCTCCAGCTTCACCAGACGCTCATCGACCGCCATGACCATCGATGTCTCCATCTCCCCGCCATGAAAATCCCAGATATTTCCCTCCGAGACCGTTGCCTGTACATCCGGATGGGAAAATGCCCCCGACGACAGGATAAACGGTGCAATCCCAAGCTCGCTGCGCAGCTCACGGCTGAGCACCTGTATAATCGGCGCATTACCGCCGTGGCAGACAAGAAATGCCAGTTTTTCAAAACCGTGGTGCGCCAGACTCACCGCAATATCATAGAGCATATGATAATATGTGTCCGGCCGCAGTGTGACCGATCCACAGAAATTTTTGTGTTCCGTGCTCAACCCGACAGGTATTACCGGAAAAATCAGCATTGGGAAATCTTCCTCTCCCGCTTCCACCAGCGCCTCCGTCAGATATTCACACATTGCCTCCGCGATAATATCATCCGTACCGAGCGGTGCCTGATTGCCGTGCTGTTCCAGTGCCCCGACCGGAATCAGAACGATCGTCTCTTTTTTATCGACCGCCTCCATCTCCAGTCTGGTGAGTTCCCTATAGTTCCGGATCATGACATGATCTCCTGACGGACAAAGCTGATCTTGCACAGATTTTCATAGAGCAGGAATCCGGCAACATAATTCAGTCCGATTTTCAACACATTAAACGGAATCGTTGCAAGTACAACAAAGCTGGTCAGGTCATGAATCGCAGGATTCACCGCTGCCACGATCTGAATGACACCGTCTAACGGCATCTCCATTGCCTTTGCATAGAGCGGCAGTGTAATGCATGCATTTACAAAGCAGGCAAAAGCCACACGCAGCGGCACACTGACAACCAGCGCCGTGATACCCGCTTTTCTCGTCTTGCCCATTTTCTTATAAATCAACCATACCGGCAGGACATACATCACAATACTGATGATATTTGCCAGATCGCCGACAAACATGGAACTCGTTCCGATCGTCACGAGCTTGATCAGCACCTTGATCACTTCCACGCATACTGCCGAAACCGGCCCCATCAAAAACAATGCAACGAGTGACGGCACATCCGAGAAGTCTACCTTGTAAAACGGAGGCATCATCGGAATCGCGATCTCCAGCGACATGAGAACGCCTGCCAGTGCTGCCAGCATCGCTGTCGTGATCAGTGTCTGTGTTGTCCAGATTTTCTTATTCTGTGTCTTGTTTGTGTTCATTTTCAGAACCTCCTTCAAAAAATTATCCTGAGCAGAAGTCCTAAATTCAACGAAAAAATAAAGCTCCCAGACCTCTTCGGTCTGAGAGCTATGTTTGCTGTTGGTTCTATGTACATCCGATCTGATCTGCCATCTGCCGATCTGTGATCCACCGGAATGCACGCACACGGTAAACATCTTCTCTCATCCAGACTATACTGTCGGTATCGGAATTCCTGTTATAATTTATCTGATAAACATAAACAAGTCACCGATTCTGCTCTGTGTCATCAGGCAACCGCCTATAACCAGTGCTCGCGGACTATACCGCCGGTGGGGAATTACGCCCCGCCCCGAAGAATTTATTCGTTTCTGTTCGTTATGATAGTAGCACCAAAATACTTAAAAGTCAACTAAAATCAGCGATTTTTCAGCATTTCTAAACATATTTATAAAATGATTATGTACATAAGTCGTTATAAGTCATCATATGTATTACTCCAATTGGTATACATTTTGGCATACATTTTGGCATACATTTTAACCTATCTTAGACCACAATTCTTCTAGCTTATCCATCTCTCGCTTCACTCGTTCAGTGTCTACATGGTTGTATACACGCATAGTCGTTCTGATATCTGTATGTCCTAACAAATACTGCATTACTTTGATATCGCACCCTGATTCAGCTAGTCTTGTTGCTGCCGTATGTCTCAAAATATGGGGGCTAATATTAGGCAACTGGATCTCCCTATCTTCATTCATGCTCACAATACTTCTTAACATACGTCTCACATTATTATGGTTCATGCATTTTCCAGTCACATGAGATACAAACACAAAATCCGTGTAACCGTCCACATCAAAATCCGGTGCTTTGATCGATTTAAGCCATACTTTTCTTTGTTCAAGAAAGAGTCTGTATACTTTGTCACTCATAGGAATAATTCTTTCACCAGCGTTAGTCTTTGTGCTATTTGCGTATATCGTATACTTTCCGTCCACCATTCTACATTGCACTTGATGATTAACACTGATCTCTTTTCTATCCATGTCCACATCATTCCATGTAAGTCCGATTGCTTCACTAATCCGAAGTCCGGTTTCTAAAATGATAGCGTACATCGGATAATATCTTTTCATACGAGGTCTGTTCTGAACACGTTCTAAGAACTCTTTTTCTTCGTCAAAAGTCAGTGCATACTTCTTTTCCAACTCAGTTGAATACTCCTTTGTGCATCCCTCTGATGGATTTTTAAGGATAATATTATCGTCACATGCCAACTGTAACGCTGGATGAATGATCTTTTGAAGCACTTGTATCGTTCCAGCCGAATATCCATGTTCCGAAAGATTCTTATAGAAAAGCAAAATATCTGATTTTCTTATATCAACAACCTTCATATTACCCAACCCACTATCTTGTATCGTATGATTAAAGTAATATTCATAATTTCCTTTAGTTGATTGTGCCAGACTGTTTTTGGTCTTTAGATATATCAATATCTGCTCATTCAGTGTGACCGCCGTTCGTGATACTCCAAGTGTGATTTCTTTTTGAATTTCATCCTCTTGCACTCGCAATTCATCTAATGTAGGCGCATACAAGCATTGACGCTTACGATTGCGATCTGTCCACCGAAACGAATACAGATTATCCCTAACTTGCGATTCCCCCTTTCGTAAAATTCTACCTTTACTATCTTTTCTTTTATTTGCCATATTTTCACTCCCTTTATCTAAAAAGAGCCTTCATATGATAACACATATTTTATCATACAAAAGCCACCAAATCTATATTGAGTATTGTTTTTCTATATATTCATCAAAACGTTTCCGCTTTATCAGACGTTTTGTCCCTATCCATAATACAAACGTGCATTTTTCACTATTTGACAAATCCTTTATCTTATTAACTCCAATTCCAGAGTACGCTGCTGCTTCTTCGACAGTCAAATTACTCTTTTCCCAAATTGGGACTTCCTTTTTCTCCAATATATACGAATCCTCCTCATTTATTGCATAGTAAAGGACTCGGATATTTCACCGAGTCCGCTATTACTAATCACTATAGTTCCGCTACATCTCCATCTTCTTGAAAAATTTCCCCATATCTTTCTCATATTGTTCTTTCATAAATTTCATCTCTTTTACGAGCCTATCATATTCAATACTTCTTTCTTTTGTAGTAGCAATAATATCCTTCAATTCCTCTAACGACTTTACTACATCTTCATGATCTTTCAACATGTTCTGAATCTCTGTTGCTTTGTCTTGCAACTCTTTTTCTTTATTCTTATTTTCTTCCTCTAATTGCTTGATTAAATTTTCTCTTTCTGATAATAAATTTTCAAGAATTGTAACTTTTCTTTTATCGAACATAACTTTTCCTTTCAATCAAAATAGGAGTGCAGTAATCTACACTCCGTTAATATTATCTTTTCCTAACACCTTTCGCATAACTAGCTCTATTGATATTTTTAATTACATTCTCTGCCTGCTGTTTAGCAA
Source organism: uncultured bacterium (assembly GCA_937893485.1). Taxonomy (GTDB): domain Bacteria; phylum Bacillota; class Clostridia; order Lachnospirales; family Lachnospiraceae; genus W0P33-017. Next base: position 10,345 of record CALBJL010000214.1, read on the forward strand.
CATTTGCCATGTCTTTTACGATCTCATTTGTTGCAACACCTTCAACGATAGTCTTATTGATATTATCACCCTTAACGCTCACATCTAGATTATATTTTCCCTCTTGAAGCTTCTTTAATTTCTCTCTAGCTTCCTGATCGTCTAAATTAACTTTTACATTTATTGCCATATATTACCCTTTCACTTTATTTCATAACCTCTGCGTTTCAAACCTTTATTTAACGCGTTTTCTGCATCTTTTGTATGGTCAATATCCCACTGTGTATTTTCCAAGAAATTTGTAGGACGTTCAAATTCACCGACATAATCATAGTAAAGATTACTTTTCCCACCAGTTCCTTCGTTTATAAGTACCGCCAGATCATTTCCTCTGTTGCCAGTACCATAACCAGGATTAAATGATGTCTCGTTCCTTACTGTAAGTTCCATGTCTCTTACTTTACCCTTGATATTCGATGGATCATCAATACCGCCAGCCCTTCTACGCTCATAGATCTGTGGCTGATAGCGATTCATAACATCTCTCTTGATATACCACAGCTCAATGTCACGTACTGTATCAAATACTTCCTTTGACAATGTATCTTCTATATCAGATTTTAGATCATTCACTAAACTATCAAAATCGTCATAGTTCTTTTTCTTTGCCATATTGATACCTAATCCCTTCCGTTTGAAAGTAGCTTATTCCAACTGTACCGAAAAGAATTAACTGAATCCAACAACGTGTTTTTCTCGCTTAATCCGGCATTAAATGTCAACCTCTGTTTACTATCCAAACCCTCATACCAATCAAGCATACTCTTTATTTTTGTATTGGTATCTGGTTTTGCTTCCAGCAACTCCGCAAATTGTAAGAAACTTTCTTTTATTGCCATATTGGTATTTATATAATCATCTAAGCAACTCAATAATTCATCTCTGAATATTCCGTTTTTATCATTTGCAAAATCTTCAATATCTTTAAAATCCAAATACATAATATTGTTTCTATATATTTCGTCCATTTTCAATAGTGCTTGTAAAATTTCCTCTTGTGTAAACTGCTGAATATTATTTTCTTCCATATGTCTCTTTCCTTTCATCCAAGGATTTCTACATCCTTATACTTTTTATAAATGTCTTCAATTTCATAATCATAATCTGTACTGCCATCATCCGCAGCAGACAAATAAACGGCTGACCAGATTACCGCTACAACCGCATAAATAGAATCATCGCATTTGATTCTGTCACCTTTATTTAGTTTCATAGACTTTTCCTCATGGAATATGTTGATTGAATAATCAGAATTGGCATTGCGCCTAAAATAAATTTGAATTGTTTGTTATGAATTTAATAGATAGTCTTCTAATCTCGAAAATAGATCAGGGTACAAATCAATTTTCCCTGTTTTGAATTTTGATAAAATACTTGGATCAATTTTGACCATTTTTGAAATGTATGTCTGCTTCTCTCGCTCAAGTCTCTCTTTATAAAGACTCCGTAATTCTTCCTGTGTCACTCTCAGTCCTCCTCTCTTGATATATCTAGTTTTATTGACAAAAAAACAGACCAGTGCAAAATCAATTACACTGGTTTCTTTAATGGAACTTGTACATATAAAACGGCACATGCATTTTACATGGTTGCAGCTTGGCTAATGTGCACTTCATTGATTAGCGCATACCGTAACAGAACAGTAGATTAGTTTTCCTGCCCTTTATTGCTTGATTTTCCCGATATTACAAATTAAAAAATTTGAATATTCTCAATATCTGAAAAGCGAACAACAATAAATACTGTATTGTCTTTCAAATATTCCGGTTCATTTTCACATAGAGTATTTGTATTTTTACTGAATTTTGCAAATGCACTCAATGCCAGCCAAGAATCGTCTCCTTTTTCTTCATAATTTTTTAGATGACCAATTAAATAATAATCTTGATCTCTTAAAAATACTTTCAAATTTGATCCATTATTTAAATCAAATACATCTCTCCAAATATCATCATTTAATGTTTTATGAAATACTTTTATTGATAATTTCTTAAACCACTTTCCTTGAGATACTATGGAAATTAGCAACGAAATAATTACACCCAATATAATTGCCAAAGCTGAGTTTATGGTTGCATTGTTTGGCAGATGCTGAAACCATTTGATTCTCATTAACGATATAAATGATAATAATACATAGCTAATTAAACAACCAAACAGTACCATATTCTTTTTATTTATTTTCTTTGATAAAGCAAAAGATACTATCATTATTGACGTATAGCCAGGTACAATATACTGTAACAATAATGGTAGATTCTCAATTATTTTTATGAATTCACTTATTTTTATCATCTCCTTTATTTCCTGTCATATAACGAACATCGTAATCTTTAGTGCCTGCCGGTTCTACAGAAAAATTAGTCTTACGTTTTCTTAACGCATCGTTATCGCTGACACTATCTTTATTTATTATTATTTTCAGATTATTATTTTTCTCTTTACACATAGTATTTCCTCCACCAATCATTAGTATTGTATTTTATTATATACCAATAATTGACAGGAAACCACAACACTTTTCCGACTTTTTTCGACTCTTTCCATGCTTCACGGACAGACCTAGTTTGAAATCAGTCCGTCCGCTCAATCATTTGTAATTGTTTTGAATACACTCGGTACTCTGCTGATACACTGCTGTTTGAGGACAATGTATCAGCAATTTATAATAAACACTCTTTCGAGTGATATTATCGTGTGGGACTTACATCCCACTAATAGTGAAAAATAGTGTAACCTATAGAGATGATTCTATAGGAGACTTTAGCTAAATTGATGTTGGAAGTTTCCCACGCACTACTCAGCCTACGGTCTTTTCATGCGCAGTACTTTCTTCCATAAGGAGATATTAAAAACGCTTATTTTTCTTATGTTTTTGTGCATTTTATTCAAAAATATCCATTGTTTTTTATCACTTTTTAACAAAGCAATTCATAAATTTATCACGATTAAATCTATATAGGAAATTAAGAATAGTTTGACACACATCTGAGTTGTCATCATTAAAGGCATACTTAACTAATAGCATAACAGTTTCCTGATCTAAATTATTATTCGTACAATTTAAAAAGTGATTCATACTGTCCATTTTTAAATTCATATAACTCTTTTCTGTATATTGATTTTTATGCTGCTCAATATATTTTATTGACTTATTGTATACTTCTGCCGATTCTATGAATTTCTTCCACTTATATTTATTGCCCTTGCCTTTTATGTTGCTATTAAGAAATTTTGATATAGGAAGTCTTGTTACTCCCATAGCTCGTCCCACAACTCTACTATCTATATTTCTTGCTATTATATCCATTGGACAATTCATTGAACGAATTTTATCATCAGCGAATTCTTTATTGTTTCGGCTTTTCTTTGTACTTGCAAAAAACTCAGGTATATCCTTTCCTTTCATACACGGCAGTCTCTTAATTCGATTGATTTCGTTTACTACATCTATGTCGAATTCCTTTTTGGCAAGATCAATACTAATCTGACCAATTACAGATAAAATAACAAAGCATTTTTTCAATTCATTTCCATCTACACCTTCATCCATACCTTCATCATAATAATAACTCAAAGCTAACTGTGCTGTGTCAGTAGATGTTCCAATGGATTGTTGTGCTGCCGAAATTTGATTATCCATTTGTGCAATATAGTGGCTCAGTTGTCAAGACAAAAATCTGAGATTTTTATAATGAACTGATATGGTTAATACGTTACAGGGAACACAGGGAAAGTAGTGGAACTCTCCCCTGTCCCATTTATGCTAAGCTACATATGGCAACAGCATTGCCGGATAGTAGCATTCAGCCGGTGTCTGATAGTTAAGTGCAGAATGGCGCCTCTCAAAGTTGTAGGTGTGGATATACTGTCCAATGGCAGCTCTGGCTTCTTTGATGTTATTGTATTGTGTCAGATAAGCCTCTTCATACTTGAAGCTGCGGAACCAACGCTCAATCATGATATTATCTGCCC
>CALBJL010000215.1 GCA_937893485.1 uncultured bacterium
GGAGAATTTTATGATTAAAGTTTTATTCATCTGCCACGGCAACATCTGCCGTTCCACAATGGCAGAAAGTGTATTTACATATATGGTAAACCGTGATAATCTGGAATCTCTGTTTGAGATCGATTCGGCGGCGACGAGCCAGGAGGAGATCGGCAACGGACCGCATTATGGAACGGTGCGCAGGCTCGGACAGGCGGGGATTCCGGTCGTGCCGCATTGGGCGAGACAGATGACGAGAGAGGATTATCTGTATTATGATTATCTGATCGGGATGGACAGCGCGAATATCCGCAATATGACGCGGATTGCCGGTGGATCGGATGAGTCAGGGAAGATCTATAAGATGCTTTCGTTTGCGGATTATGAGAAGAATCGGAAATTAAAAGAAGCGCGTGATGTCGCTGATCCGTGGTATACGGGGGATTTTGAGGCGACGTATCAGGATATTGTAGCGGGCTGTGAGGGATTGCTCGCCTATTTATTAGATAATTAGTGATTGCGAAATCACTTGTATTATTACAATAAAATCAGGAGAACCAACATGAGCATTTTAAATGTCGAACATTTATCACACGGTTTCGGTGACCGTGCGATTTTTGAGGATGTATCGTTTCGTCTGCTGAAAGGCGAACATATCGGGCTGGTGGGTGCCAACGGAGAGGGCAAATCCACGTTTATGAATATTATCACCGGAAAACTGATGCCGGATGAGGGCAAGGTCGAATGGGCGAAAAATGTCCGGGTCGGCTATCTGGATCAGCATACAGCGTTAGAAAAGGGAATGACGATTGAATCGGCGCTGAAATCAGCGTTTGACTATTTATTCGAGATGGAAACGACGATGAATGGCATTTATGAAAAGCTCGGCGAGGCATCGCCAGAGGAGATGGACGAGCTGATGGCGGAGGCAGGTACAATACAGGATCTGCTGACGATGCATGATTTCTATATGATTGATGCGAAGGTGGAAGAGGTCGCAAGGGCACTTGGCATTCTGGATCTGGGGCTGGATAAGGATGTCACGGATCTGAGTGGCGGACAGCGGACGAAGGTGCTGATGGCAAAGCTGCTGTTGGAAAAGCCGGACATTCTCCTTTTGGACGAGCCGACAAACTATCTGGATGTGGAGCATATCGAGTGGCTGAAGCGCTACCTGAATGATTATGAGAACGCATTTATACTGATTTCGCATGATGTACCGTTTTTAAACAGTGTGGTCAATCTGATCTATCACATGGATAATAAGCAGCTTAACCGCTATGTGGGCGACTATGATAAATTCATGGAAGTCTATGAGATGAAAAAGGCACAGCTCGAGGCGGCTTATAATAAACAGCAGAAAGAGATCGCGGATCTGAAAGATTTTGTGGCGCGCAACAAGGCGCGCGTGGCGACGCGGAACATGGCGATGTCGAGACAGAAAAAGCTCGACAAGATGGATGTGATCGAGCTGGCGGCAGAAAAGCCGAAGCCGGAGTTTGATTTCCAGATGGCACGCACGCCAGGCAGATATATTTTCGAGACAAAGGATCTGGTGATCGGATATGATGAGCCGCTGTCCACAGCGCTGAATTTACAGATGGAGCGCGGGCAGAAGATTGTGCTGACCGGAGCGAACGGTATCGGAAAGACAACGCTTTTAAAAAGTATTTTAGGGTTGATCAAGCCGTTGCAGGGACAGGTGGAGCTGGGAGATTATCTGGAGATTGGATATTTTGAGCAGGAGATGGATCAGTC
>CALBJL010000216.1 GCA_937893485.1 uncultured bacterium
CGGCGGGCGCTTATACGTCAAAGGCACAGGGCAGCGATAAGACGCAGTCCACAGAAAAGAAAAGCAATGTGACAGGTAAGACGATCGGTGAGCCAAAGCTGTCCGACAAGGCGGCAAAGTATTATGAACAGCTCAAGGCAAAATACGGAAATTACGATTTTATTCTCGTGAGTGAGGATCAGAAGCAGAATGCGGAAGCAAACATCGGAAAGTATGTCAACAAAGACCGCACGGTCGTGCTGATCAATGAAGAAAAGATCGAGAAGATGGCGACGGATGAGTCCTACCGCAAAAAGTACGAAAATATTCTGACCGGAGCGCAGTCGCAGCTTCAGCAGATGGCAGCACAGTTGAAAAACACGCCGGGACTCAAGGGCTTCGGCATCAAAGTAAATGACAACGGTGCGGCATCGTTTATCGCGGCGGTTGATAAGAATGCGACAATGGCAGCAAAGGCACAGAAGAAACGGCAGGCAAAGGCGGCTGAGAAGAAGGCAGCCGAAAAGAAAAAGGCAGCAAAGAAACAGGAAGAACAGCGTGCCGAGAAACGAAAAGAGGAAAAACGTACGGAGTCGGAGCGTCTGGATACCATTCATGGCGGCAGGGTCGATGATGAGGTGGATGATGCATACGACTACGAGGAGGATATCGAGATCGTATCCGCGAGCTCGATTGAGGAGCTGGTCAAGAAAGTCCAGAATGTCACATACGCAGCGATGAGCGATAATGTGAGGACGGATGCAGAGCGGGCGCTCGGCGGACATATTGATTTTAAAGGCTGATATACATAATAAAGGGCAGGTCACTTTGTGGCTTGCTCTTTATATTGTCTGACAATAACAAAAATTTTCTTGTAAATTCTAACACAATATTGCGGGAAAGTATGGTAGAATGTAAGTATTCAATTAGGAGTATGTACATTTATGAGTGATTCAAATACAAAAGCAAATGCACCGCAGGGACTAAAGGAGCAGCGCGAACGGAAAGCGCGTGTCAATCGTATCAAAATCGGTATCGTGTTATTCCTCGTGATCTGGCTGGCTGCCTGTATGGTGCTGGATGTGGTTTTGATGGTGCGGGTATCCTCGCTGCAAAACCAGATAGATCTTCTTGCGGAGAAGGTCATTGAGACGATGACTGCGCCGCCGGAACAGCAGACGCAGGATACACAGGCGGATGATCAGGAGACACCGGCAGAAGAGCCCGAGCCACAGGAGGATGCAGATACAGCCGCGAACGATGATGTGCGTAAATGTCTTGCAGTGGAGGATAATATCCGCGTAGAGGGTGAGCCGATGAATGTTTATCTGACATTTGACGACGGACCGAGCGAGAATACTCCGGAGATCCTAGAGATACTGAAACGGCACAATGTAAAAGCGACTTTTTTTGTGATTGGGAAAGAGGGGGATGATGTAGATGCATGGTATCGCCAGATCGTTGCGGACGGTCATACGCTCGGTATGCATTCCTATTCGCACAAGTATAGCGTGCTGTATGACTCGCTGGATTCGTTTAAAGACGATTTTATAAAGCTTTCGGACAAGCTGGAGAGCGTCACCGGCGAAAAGTGCTGGGTGTACCGTTTTCCGGGCGGCAGTTCGAATCAGGTCAGCAATATCGATATGAATGAGTTTATCGACTATCTCGGTGAGCAGGGAATGACTTACTATGACTGGAATGTTGTATGTGGGGATGCAACTTCTCAGATATATACGGCGGATGAGCTGGTGCAGAATGTGATGAAGGATGTTGTGAAATATAAAAATTCCGTTGTCCTGATGCATGATGCTGCCGAAAAGGATTCTACAGTCGAGGCACTGGAGATCATTTTACAAAAGCTCGAAGAGATGGATGCGCGGGTACTTCCGATCACAAAGGATGCGCCAGTGATTCATCATCATTTAAATTAACAATGTACACGGAGGAGAAAATGGGATTTTTCAAAGATTTTAAAGAAGATTTTTCTCAGGCACTCAATGAACTTTTGCCCGGTGAAGATTATCCGGAGGCTGATGATATACAGATCAACACGTTGGATAATGAGTTGGATGTAGAGCAGGAGCTGTCAAAGCTGGATGGTTTACTGGAGCAGGTTGAGAAGAAATCAGCGCAGCCGGCAGTTACGCCGGAGCCGCCAGTGGAGGAAGAACCGGAGCTGGCGCCGCTCGATGAACTGGAGTCTAAGCTTGAGGCGGCGGTTGAACCGGAACTGGAAACAGTGCCGAAACCTGAACCGGAGGCAGGATCTGAACCTGAAACCACAGAGCCCGCGCTTGAAGCAGAAGTTGAACCTGAACCTGAAACCACAGAACCCGCGCTTGAAGCAGAAGTTGAACCGGAACCCGAATCAGCAGAGCCTGAGGTTGAAGCTGAACCTGAGTTTGAAGTAACAGAACCAGAACTTGAAGCACTGCCGGAACCCGAACCGGAGGTTCAGACAGAAACAGTTGTTGAGACAATGCCTGAGGTAATTAAAGCACCAGAGCATGAGACACAGCAGCAGGAGCCCGCTGAGGAAGTCCCGCAGCACATGCAGAAAAAATCAGATACAGAAATACAGCTGGAAATGATGAAAAAAGAAATGATGAAGGAGGAACATGTAATGGATACAATGACAACAGACAATACAATCGAAGAGGCAGCTTCAGCAGTGACAACTCCCGAGGCACCGGTGGTTACAAAAGAGGAGATCTCAGACGAAGTATCTGTCATCACAGCCGGAACCAAGATCAGAGGTAACATGGAGACAACCGGATCTTTCGAGATTGAGGGAACCATTGAGGGTGATATCAAGTGTAACGGCAAGCTGACCGTTATCGGAACAGTTGTAGGAAACAGCGCATCTTCTGAGTTCTTTGCAGATTCTGCACATATCGAAGGCGAGGTAGTCAGTTCCGGTACGGTAAAGGTAGGACTCGGTTCCGTGATCATCGGTAACATCACAGCGACTTCCGCAGTTGTTGCAGGTGCGGTAAAGGGCGACATCGATGTACAGGGACCTGTAGTTGTAGATACTTCCGCAGTTATTATGGGTAACATTAAGTCGCGTTCTGTTCAGATCAACAACGGAGCTGTGATTGAGGGATTCTGTTCACAGTGCTACTCAGATGTGGATGTGGAGAGCCTTTTTTCAAAAAAGAACTAATCTGGCAGTAAAATAACAACTTAAGAAATAAAACGATCAGGGGGATAGATTGGATGAAACGAATCCTACTTAAACTGAGCGGAGAGGCGATCTCCGGAAATAAAGGCTTTGGCTTTGACGAGGCGACGGTAATCGGAGTCGCAAAGCAGGTAAAACAGATCGTGGATAATGGTGTAGAGGTTGGTATCGTGATCGGCGGAGGCAATTTCTGGCGTGGACGCACGAGTAATACGATTGACCGTACAAAGGCGGATCAGATCGGTATGTTAGCGACTGTCATGAACTGTATTTATGTCTCTGAGATTTTCCGTTCAGAGGGTATGATGACAAATGTGCTGACACCCTTTGAGTGCGGCAGTTTCACCAAACTTTTCTCAAAGGATCGTGCCAATAAATACTTTGCAAAGGGAATGGTTGTATTCTTTGCAGGAGGTACCGGACATCCGTATTTTTCTACGGATACCGGAACGACACTGCGTGCGATTGAGATCGAGGCGGACGGCATCTATCTCGCAAAGGCGATTGATGGTGTCTATGACAGCGATCCGAAGGTGAACCCGGATGCGAAAAAGTATGATACGATTTCCATAGAGGAAGTTATCGAGAAGAAACTGGCAGTGGTGGATATGACGGCATCTGTTATGTGCATGGAGAATCATATGCCGATGTATGTATTTGCACTGAATGAAGAAAATAGTATTGTAAATGCAGTGAGTGGCAGGTTCAACGGAACCGTTGTGACTGTCTGAAAATTGAAGAGGAGGATATTTCCTATGGATGAGAGATTACAGGTATATGAAGATAAGATGAAGAAGACGATGAATAATCTTGGCGAGGAATATGGCGGCATCCGTGCCGGTCGTGCCAACCCGCATGTGCTTGACAAGCTGCGTGTGGATTATTACGGTACACCGACACCGATTCAGCAGGTAGCGAACGTGAATGTACCGGAGCCCCGTATGATCCAGATTCAACCGTGGGAGGGTTCTATGGTCAAGGAGATCGAAAAAGCGATCCTCACCTCAGATCTGGGTATCAATCCGACCAACGACGGCAAAGTCATCCGTCTGGTATTCCCGGAGCTGACCGAGGAGCGTCGTAAGGAGCTTGCAAAGGATGTAAAGAAGAAGGGCGAGAATGCCAAAGTAGCGATCCGTAACATTCGTCGTGACGGTAACGATGCATTTAAGAAACTCGCAAAGAGTGAGGATATCTCCGAGGATGAGATCAAGGATCTTGAAGATGCACTGCAGAAGCTCACAGATAAGTATATTGCAAATGTGGACAAGGCTGTTGAGGAAAAGACAAAAGAGATTCTTACCGTATAATCAAACGGAACAGAAAATGGGGCTTGCATTTGCAATGCCTCATTTTTCACATCATTCGAAAATCTGACAGGGAGGAATAAAATGAGTGTTCCGCAGCATATAGCGATTATTATGGATGGCAATGGAAGATGGGCAAAAAAACGGGGACTTCCGCGAAACGCAGGTCATACAGCGGGGGCGAAGAACGTGGAGAAGATCTGTCTGGCGGCAAAAAAGCTCGGTGTGAAATACCTGACGCTGTATGCCTTTTCGACGGAGAACTGGTCGAGACCGGAAAATGAGGTAAAGGCTCTTATGAAGCTGCTGGCGGGGTATCTTGACAAATGTGTGCAGACGGCACATGAGAATCAGATGCACATCCGCGTGATCGGGGATATCAACCGTCTGGATGCAAAATTTCAAAAGCAGATCGTAGAGGCAGAACGGATCTCGGCGGTTTATGACGACCTGAACCTCACGATTGCGATCAATTATGGCAGCCGTGATGAGATGCTGCGCGCGATGCGGGCAGTCGGTAGGGATGTCAAAGAGGGGCGGCTTGCACCGGAGGAGCTGACGGAGGAGCTGTTTGACAGTTATCTGGATACAAGGGAACTTCCGGATCCGGATCTTTTGATCCGCACGAGCGGGGAACTGCGCCTGTCCAACTATCTGCTGTGGCAGTTAGCGTATAGTGAGTTTTATTTCACGGACGTTCCGTGGCCTGATTTTGATGAAGAAGAATTGAAAAAAGCGATTGATACTTATGAAAACAGGGATCGTCGCTATGGCGGCATCAAGGAGGAGTAATATATGTTTCGTACCAGATTGATCAGCGGAATCGTATTGGTGATTCTGGCACTTGTATTTATTATCAGCGGCGGCTATGTGCTGTGGGCGGTATCACTGGCGTTGTCTTTGATTGGACTGATGGAGCTGTATCGTGTTTTTCAGATCCATCGAACGATGCTGGGCGGGCTCGGCTATGCGCTGGTGGTTTTCTATTATGTGCTGCTTCTGGCAGCGACGGCATTTGCACTACCGGTGAACTGGATGCTGTATCTGATGATCGTCATGATGATCTGTCCGTCTTTGATGGTGTGCACATACCCGAAATATAAAAGCAACCAGATCATGCAGGTGGTGTTTGGCATTCTATATGTCGGCATCATGTTTTCGTTCCTATATCAGACACGGATGCTGCCGAACGGAACGTATACGGTGTGGCTGATCTTTTTATCCTCATGGGGCTGTGATACATGTGCCTACTGCGTGGGAAAACTGTTCGGAAAGCATAAGATGTCCCCAATCCTCTCGCCGAAAAAGTCAGTCGAGGGTGCAATCGGCGGTGTGCTTGGTACGATGGTGCTGACACATATTTACGTGTATATTTTTGCAAAACAGATGAATATTACATATGTGCAGGTGTGGGTGCTGACATTGATCAGTGCGGCAGGCGCATTGATCTCGATGGTCGGAGACCTCACCGCCTCCGCAATCAAGAGATGCTATGAGGTAAAAGACTACGGAAAGCTGATCCCCGGTCACGGGGGCGTGCTCGACCGGTTTGATTCCGTTATTTTTACGGCACCGGTCATTTATTTCTTAGCTTATTATTTCATGCAATGAGAATGAATGAGAGAGGACTACAAACATGAAAAAAATTGCGATTCTCGGGTCTACCGGTTCGATCGGAACACAGACGTTAGAGGTTGTCCGGGCACAGGGTGATCTACAGGTGACAGCGATGGCGGCAGGGCGCAATATCGACCTGTTTGAACAGCAGATCCGCGAATTTTTACCGAAAAACGTGGCAGTATGGGAGGAAAAGGATGCACAGGATCTGCGCACACGGGTCGCTGATCTCGGTGTGAAGGTGCATTCCGGCATGGATGGGCTGATTGAGATCGCCGCAGATCCGGACAGCGAAATACTCGTGACGGCGGTTGTCGGCATGCTGGGGCTGCGCCCTACGATTGCGGCGATCCAGTCCGGCAAAAATATTGCGCTGGCGAACAAAGAGACACTGGTGACAGCCGGACATCTCATTATGCCGATGGCAAAGGAGTATGACATACAGATTCTGCCGGTCGACAGCGAGCATTCTGCGATTTTCCAGTCATTAAACGGAGAGCGTGCCAATAAAATAGAGAAGATCCTGCTAACGGCTTCCGGCGGCCCGTTCCGCGGCAGGACAAAGGCAGAACTGGAACAGGTGACGCTGGAGGATGCGTTAAAGCATCCCAACTGGGCGATGGGAAAGAAGATCACGGTAGATTCTGCGACTCTGGTCAATAAGGGGCTGGAAGTGATGGAGGCAAAATGGCTGTTTGGCGTGGAGCTGGATCAGATACAGGTTGTTGTCCAGCCGCAGAGCATCATTCACTCAATGGTTCAGTACGAGGATGGCAGCATTATTGCACAGCTGGGCACACCGGATATGCGGCTGCCGATCCAGTATGCGCTCTATTATCCGAAACGCAGACCGCTTGATGACAAGCGGCTGGATTTTGCGAAACTCGGTTCGATCACATTTGAGGAACCGGATACGGACACATTCCGTGGATTGCCGCTCGCCTATGAAGCGATGACAAAGGGCGGAAATATGCCGACCGTGTTCAATGCGGCGAATGAGGCGGCGGTCGCACTGTTTTTACAGAAAAAAATCTCATATCTGCAAATCACGCAGATCATAGAGGAATGTATGAATCACAGCATATTTGTTGCAGCTCCGAATGTCGAGCAGATATTGGAGACAGAGGTGCAGGTGAGAGAGAGCATAGAGAGCAGGTGGTAATTTGAACATTATAATTGCAATTATTTTATTTAGTCTGATTATATTATTTCATGAGCTGGGACATTTCCTGCTTGCAAAGATCAACGGTGTACAGGTCAATGAGTTCTGTCTCGGTCTCGGACCGACGATCATCGGTTTCCATAAGGGAGAGACCTTTTATTCACTCAAGCTGCTGCCGTTTGGCGGAGCCTGTATGATGGAGGGCGAGGATGAGGATAGCGATTCGGGCAGAGCGTTCGGAAAAAAGAGCGTCTGGCAGCGTTTTTCGATCGTATTCGCAGGACCGTTTTTCAATTTTATTCTGGCATGGCTGTTGTCTATGATTATACTCGGGGTCGCAGGCATTGATGAGCCTACGATCTTACAGACCGTACCGGGTTCACCGGCGGCGGAGGCCGGTATCGCCGGTGGTGATACGATCGTGAAATTGGGAAACAAGCCGATCCATTTTTACCGTGAGATCAGCGTTTATACTTATTTCCACAGCGGAGAGACAATCAATGTGACATGGGAGCATGAAGGCGAGCGCCACACCGCAGCAGTGACACCGTCATACGATGAGGAGAGCGGTCGTTATCTGTTTGGTTTTCAGGGCAGTGTCGGCAGGGTAAAAAGCGGTCCGCTGCGCGTGATTGGCTACAGCTTTTATGAAGTCAAATACTGGATCACGACGACGCTGCAAAGTCTCGGAAAGCTCGTGACCGGGCAACTGCATATGAACGACTTATCAGGACCGGTCGGCATTGTAAAGACGATCGGGGATACTTATACGGAGAGCAAATCCGACGGTATGCTCTATGTATTTTTAAATATGATCAATATGGCGATTCTGCTGTCCGCCAATCTGGGCGTGATGAACCTGTTGCCGCTGCCTGCACTCGATGGCGGCAGACTCGTATTTTTTATCATTGAGGCGATCCGCGGCAAACGGCTTGATCCGCAGAAAGAGGGCATGGTGCATTATATCGGTCTGATCGTTCTGATGGTATTTATGGTCGTCGTGATGGGTAATGATATACGCAAGCTGTTTATGTAGGCGATGAGGTGGCAGTAATGGAAAGTATACATGGAATGCATACAAAAAAGCATACAAAAACCGTGCAGATCGGTGACCGGATCATCGGAGGAGACCATTCGATCCTGATCCAGTCGATGACAAATACAAAGACGCAGAATGTAGAGGCGACTGTTGAGCAGATTCTGGAGCTGGAGCGTGCGGGCTGTGAGATCATCCGGTGTGCTGTGCCAGATATGGACGCGGCAAAGGCACTTGCACAGATCAAAAAACAGATCCATATTCCGCTCGTAGCCGATATTCATTTTGATTACCGGCTGGCGATCGCTGCGATGGAAAACGGCGCGGACAAGATCCGCATCAATCCCGGCAATATCGGCAGCGCCGAGCGTGTGAAGGCAGTCGTAGACTGTGCAAGGGAGCGTCAGATTCCGATCCGTGTCGGTGTCAACAGCGGATCACTGGAGAAACCATTGCTGGAAAAGTACGGTGGTGTGACAGCGGAGGGACTCGTGGAGAGCGCACTGGACAAGGTAAAGCTCATTGAGGATCTGGGGCATGACAACCTCGTGATCAGCATTAAATCATCCGATGTCATGATGTGCGTGCGTGCGCATGAGCTGATCGCCGCGCAGACCGTGCATCCGCTGCATGTCGGTATCACCGAGGCAGGCACGCTTATGAGAGGAACGATCAAATCATCGGTCGGACTGGGACTGATCTTAGGTCAGGGCATCGGCGATACGATCCGCGTATCACTGACCGGAGCACCGGTCGAGGAGATCAAATGTGCGAAGCTGATCCTAAAGACGCTGGGTCTGCGCACAGGCGGCGTGGAAGTCGTTTCCTGCCCGACCTGCGGACGGACACAGATTGATCTGATCTCGCTTGCGGGAAAGGTCGAGAATCTGGTCGAGCAGTATCCGCTCGATATCAAGGTCGCTGTGATGGGCTGTGTCGTCAACGGCCCCGGAGAGGCGCGTGAGGCAGATCTGGGTGTCGCTGGCGGTATCGGTGAGGGGCTTCTGATCAGACATGGAGAAATCATAAGAAAAGTGCCGGAGGCAGAGCTGCTCGGCGCATTGAAAGAGGAATTGGATCGTTGGGGTGAGTAATCGTGGCGAAAGCGTTTTTTGAGGTGTTTCCGACGCTTGATGTGGAATCGGACATCAGGCAGCTGCTTGGTAATGTACAGATCGAGAAGGTCAGCACAAATCGTGCAAAGGATGTTTACCGGATCTATCTGTACAGTACGAGGTTAATTCCAAAAAAATATATTTTCCGGCTGGAGTACGACATTCATCAACAGATTTTTCAGGGCAGGGATTTAAAGGTGAAGATCAGGGAGCGTTACCAGCTTTCTTCGCAATATACGGCAAAATCGTTGCTCGATATTTATGATGACAGTATCCGTCTGGAGTTAAAGGACTATTCTGCGGTGCTTTACAGCCTGTACCGCGGCGCGCCGATGGAGTTTGTGGACGATACGCATCTGACCATACATATGCCGGGCACCGTGCTTGCACAGGAGCGCGGTGAGGAACTGATCGATATTTTAGAAAAAATATTCTGCGACCGCTGCGGGATGCAACTCATCATTGATATTCGGTATGAAGAACCAAAGACGGACAGCCGCAAGGAAGAATCCGACAGACAGATGGAGCTGGCGATCCATCGGATCGTGCAGAATTCTTCATTTTCCGGAAAACAGGAGCGCGAGGACGGCAGCCTGATGGAGCTCGGGGACGAGCCACAGGAGCTGTCGGATGCACCGGCACAGCCGCAAAAGAAAATGGATACAGGCAGTGGACAAAAACCACAGAAGGAGCGTCCGATGCCTCCGTCACAAAAGACATTTTCTACGGGCGGTTCAAAGGGAGCAGCATCCGGTTCGTTTGGCAAGGGTGGATTTACCCGCAAGCGTTCGGACAATCCGGATGTGTTATACGGTCGTGATTTTGACGAAGAAGAACTGCCGATCAGTCAGATTCAGGGCGAGATCGGAGATGTCGTGATCCGCGGCAAGATTGTGGCGACCGATGAGCGTGAGATCCGGGGGGAAAAGACGATCCTGTTTCTCACGGTCACGGATTTTACCGATACAATGGTCATCAAGCTCTTTACGAGGAACGAGGATCTGGACGAGCTGCGCGGATCGTTAAAAAAAGGCACGTTTGTCAAGATCAAGGGTGTGGCATCACTTGACCGCTTTGACCATGAGCTGACGGTGGCATCCGTCATGGGTATCAAGAAAATACCGGATTTCACAACAAAGCGTATGGATCAGTCGGTGCGCAAGCGCGTGGAGCTGCACTGCCATACGAAAATGAGTGATATGGATGGCGTGTCGGATGTCGGTGATATTATCGCACAGGCGGTCGCGTTCGGGCATCACAGTCTTGCGATCACGGATCACGGTGCGGTGCAGGCATTCCCGGTCGCCAACCATGCGATTCCAAAGGGTGCGGATTTCAAGCTGATCTACGGCGTGGAGACTTATCTTGTGGACGATACAAAGCGCATCGTCAAAGACCCTAAGGGACAGGATTTTCGCGGCGATTTTGTTGTCTTTGATCTGGAGACGACCGGCTTTAGTCCAAAGAAAAATAAGATCATCGAGATCGGTGCGGTGAAAGTACAAAACGGAGCGATCACGGAGCGGTTTTCTACGTTTGTGAATCCTCAAATTCCAATTCCGTTTGATATTGAGGAACTGACAGGCATCCGTGACGACATGGTGATGGACGCACCGCTGATCGGGGAGATTCTGCCTGAGTTTATGGAATTCTGCAAAGGCTGTGTCATGGTGGCACACAATGCGGAGTTCGATATGAGCTTTATACAAAAAAATTGTGAGGATCTGCATCTCGCGTGTGATTTTACCGTGGCGGATACGGTCGCGATGGCGCGCTTTCTGCTGCCGCAGCTCAACCGCTACAAGCTCGATACGGTGGCAAAGGCAGTCGGTGTGTCTTTGGAGAATCATCACCGTGCGGTGGATGATGCCGCATGTACGGCAGAGATCTTTGTCAAATTTATCGAGATGTTCGAGAGCCGGCATATCACAACGCTAGATGAGCTGAATGAGAAAGGCATTCCGACCGCTGAGGCGATCTGCAAGATGCCTACTTATCATGCGATTATATTAGCGAAAAATGACATTGGGCGCGTAAATCTGTACCGGCTCGTGTCGCTGTCACATTTGAAGTATTACCACAAAAGACCGCGTATTCCCAAAAGTGAGCTGCAAAAATATCGGGAGGGACTGATCTTAGGCTCTGCGTGTGAGGCGGGAGAGCTGTATCGGGCGCTGTTAAACGGCAGACCGGCGCAGGAGATCGCACGGTTGGTGGAATTTTATGATTATCTGGAGATCCAGCCGGTCAAAAACAATGCATTTATGCTGCGTGACTCCAAGAGTCCGGTCAATTCCATTGAGGATATTCAGGATCTGAATCGGCAGATCGTACAGTTGGGCGAGGATTTTCACAAGTTAGTTGTGGCTACCTGTGATGTGCATTTCCTGAATCCTGAGGATGAGATTTACCGCCGGATCATTATGGCGGGCAAGGGCTTTTCCGATGCGGATGAGCAGGCGCCGCTGTATCTGCGCACGACCGAGGAGATGCTTGCCGAGTTTGAGTATCTCGGCAGCGAAAAGGCAGAGGAGATCGTCATCACGAACACGAATAAAATCGCCGACATGTGTGAAAAGATCTCACCGGTGCGTCCGGACAAATGTCCGCCTGTTATCGAGAATTCAGACCAGATGTTACGCGACATCTGTTATAACAAGGCGCATGAGATGTACGGTCCCGATCTGCCGGAGATCGTATCGGAGCGGTTGGAGCGCGAACTGAATTCCATCATTGGAAACGGCTACGCCGTGATGTACATTATCGCGCAGAAGCTCGTATGGAAGTCGAATGAGGACGGCTATCTGGTCGGCTCGCGTGGATCGGTCGGATCTTCCTTTGTGGCGACGATGTCCGGTATCACGGAGGTCAACCCGCTCAGTCCGCATTATTACTGCAAAAACTGTCATTTTGTGGATTTTGATTCACCGGAAGTCAAGGCATTTGCGGGACGCGGCGGCTGCGATATGCCGGATCGGTATTGTCCGAACTGCGGTGAGCCGCTCGAAAAGGACGGATTTGACATCCCGTTCGAGACCTTCCTTGGATTTAAGGGCGATAAAGAGCCGGATATTGATTTGAACTTTTCCGGCGATTACCAGAGTAAGGCACATAAATATACCGAGGTGATTTTCGGCGCGGGACAGACGTTCCGTGCGGGTACGATCGGTACGCTGGCGGATAAAACCGCCTATGGCTATGTGAAAAAATATTTTGAGGAGCGCGGGGTACATAAGCGAAGCTGTGAGATTGAGCGGATTCTGGCGGGCTGTGTCGGCGTGCGCCGGACGACCGGACAGCATCCGGGCGGCATTGTCGTCCTTCCGGTTGGTGATGAGATCTATTCGTTTACGCCGATCCAGCATCCGGCGAACGATATGACGACCGATACGATCACGACACACTTTGAGTACCATTCGATCGACCACAATCTGTTGAAGCTGGATATTCTCGGGCACGATGATCCGACAATGATCCGTATGCTCGAGGATCTGACCGGCATCAATGCACAGAAGATTCCACTTGATGATGCGAGTGTCATGTCGCTGTTTCAGAATACGAATGCATTGCAGATTACACCGGATGACATCAGCGGCTGCAGGCTCGGTGCGCTCGGTATTCCGGAGTTCGGTACGGATTTCGCGATGGGCATGTTAATCGATACGCAGCCGAAGGAGTTTTCTGATCTGGTGCGTATCGCGGGACTGTCTCACGGAACTGATGTGTGGCTCGGCAATGCGCAGACACTGATTAAAGAGGGAACCGCGACGATTTCGACCTGTATCTGTACACGTGATGATATTATGACGTATCTCATCGGCATGGGCGTGGAGTCGGAGGAGTCGTTTAAGATTATGGAGGCTGTGCGAAAAGGCATGGTCGCAAAGAAAAAATGTGATAAGTGGGATGAGTGGAAAAAAGATATGAAAGACCATAATGTACCGGACTGGTATATCTGGTCGTGTGAGAAGATTAAGTACATGTTCCCGAAGGCGCATGCGGCAGCCTATGTTATGATGGCATGGCGTATCGCGTACTGTAAAGTATTTTATCCGCTCGCATACTATGCAGCGTTTTTCTCGATCCGTGCAAAGGCATTCAATTACGAAGTCATGTGTATGGGGAAAGAACGCCTGAATTATTATATGCAGGACTATGAGCGGCGCAGCGCGGAGGCGGCAAAGGAAAATAAAAAGCTGCCGCCGGTGGAGCAGGATGCATACAGGGATATGCGTATTGTGCAGGAGATGTATGCGAGAGGTTATGAGTTTCTGCCGATCGATATTTACCGGGCGGATGCAAGATATTTTCAGGTCATTGATGGAAAACTCATGGCTTCATTGAACACGATCGATGGCATGGGTGATACGGCAGCGGATACGGTTGTGGAGGCAGTAAAGGACGGACCGTTCTTATCGCGCGATGATTTCAGACAGCGCACGAAGGTATCACAGAAAATCATAGAGAACATGGCAGCTATGGGAATGTTCGGAGATCTGCCTGCAACGAATCAGATCAGCCTGTTTGATCTGGTGTAACAAACAGAAAGTAGAGAAATATTTATGAAGGATCTATCAGAAATCAGAAAAGAGATTGATGTTATTGACGGACAGATCATAGATTTGTATAAAAAGCGGATGGGGCTGACGACAGAGGTCGCAGAGTATAAGATCTCGACCGGAAAAGCCGTGCTTGACAGGGAGCGCGAAAAGAGTAAGCTCGATACGCTCATGGCACTGGTTGATACGGAATTTGCCAAAAATGGTGTGAGGGAGCTGTTCGAGCAGATCATGTCCACCAGCCGCAAGAAACAGTATCAGCTGCTGACGGAGCAGGGACACGCCGAAGATCTTGGGCTGACTGAGATTGCAGGGCTGGAAAAGGAGCATGCCCGCGTCGTTTATCAGGGTGTAGAGGGTGCCTATGCGCATCTGGCACTGATTTCCTATTTTGGTGAGCAGACCGAAAAATTCCACGTAGACACGTGGCGTGATGCGATGGAGGCGATCAAACACGGACAGGCGGATTATGCGGTGCTGCCGTTTGAAAATTCTTCCGCCGGAATCGTGGCAGAAAATTATGATCTGCTGCGTGAGTATGGCTATTATATCGTCGGTGAGCAGACGATACCAATCAATCACTGCCTGCTCGGGCTTCCGGGCGCATCGCGCAGTGACATCCGGCGTGTATATTCACATCCGCAGGCACTAGCACAGTGCTCACGTTTTTTAGAGCAGCATCGCACGTGGGAGTCGATTCCGCAGAAAAATACGGCAATGTCTGCAAAAAAGGTATGCGATGATAAAGATCCCACGCAGGCGGCGATCGCCAGCCGTCTTACAAGTGAACTCTACGGCTTGCATATTTTGGACGAAGGAATCCAGAATAACAGTATGAATGAGACGCGCTTTATCATTGTCAGCAGGAAAAACGAGTACATTGCAGATGCCGGAAAGATCAGTATCTGCGTTCAGTTAAAGCATGAGTCCGGAGCACTGTACCACGCACTCAGTCATTTTATCTTTAACGGGCTGAATATGACGAGCATTGAATCCAGACCGATTCCCGGACGCAACTGGGAATACCAGTTTTTTATCGATTTTGACGGAAATCTCAAGGAGGCTGCCGTGCAGAATGCGCTGCGTGGGCTGAAGGAGGAAACACTGGATCTGAAGATTTTCGGTAATTATTAATAATAGGTTTAGAAATGGCAGGATTTGAGGGAGAGGAATATCTATGAGCGTGACAACATTTGCGGCAATTTATGTAGGTTCCTATGAGGTGAGCCTGAAGGTATTTGAGATTTCGGAAAAGAAAAAGATCCGCGCGGTTGATTTTATACGCAGCCGTGTAGAACTCGGAAAAGATGCATTTCACGGGCGCAGGATCGGTTATGAGCTGGTCGATGACATCTGCGACGTACTGCTTGAGTTTTGCAGCATCATGGATGGATACCGCGTGGATGCATATGAGGCGTATGCGGGACCGGCATTGTATCAGGCGGCAAACTGCCTGTTTGTGCTCGACCAGATTGAACGGCGCACCGGTATCCGGCTGCGGCTGCTGCGCAATTCGGAGCACCGGTTTTTATCCTATAAGTGTGCGACCTCCAAGCCGGAATTTGACCGGATGATTGGGGAAAGTGCGGCATTTGTCAATGTCGGCGGCGGAGAATTGCAGATCACGTTATTTGTGCACGGAGCCGTGCTCACGACGCAGCATCTCGTGCTCGGAACGATGCGTCTTGCGCAGTTATTTTCCGATGGCAGTATGCGTCCGGAGCATATGCGAAAGCAGATGAAAGAGCTGATCGATAAGGAAATGAGCGTGTTTCAGGCACAGTATTACCAGAACCGCACGATCAAATATCTCATACTGACCGGAGATTACAGCACAGAGATCATGCGCTGCATGGATAAAAACCTCGATGATATGACGGTGGATGCCGGAAAACTCTCCAGTTATCTCAAGCATCTGGAGAAGCGGGACAACGAACAGATCGCGGAGGAACTCGGTCTCTCGGATGATTCCGACCGGCTGCTCATCCCGTCGATCATTTTATACCGGCGGATCGTGGAAACGCTCTCGGCGGATGCCGTCTGGGTGCCAGGTATCGACATCAGCGACGGCATTGTCTATGACTATGCGCTGCGTCACCACTATATGAAGCCGGTGCATGATTTTGAAAAAGACGTGATCTCGGCGGCGCGTTCGCTGTCGCAGCGCTATATGAGCTATTCACCGCACATTGATGCGCTCGTGGAAATGAGCAGTCTGGTCTATGATGCGATGAAAAAGATACATGGAATGGGAAAGCATGAAAAGCTGCTGTTACAGACGGCGGCAGTATTGCACGATTGCGGCAAGTATGTGAGCTTTGCCAATGCACCGCAGTGTGCCTATGATATTATTCTCGCATCGGAGATCATGGGGCTCTCGCATCAGGACCGCGTGATCGTCGCCAGTATCGTCAAATACAACACGTATCCGCTCGCTCCTTACGAACAGGTCAGCGATGTGCTCGATAGGGAGAGCTATCTCATCGTTGCAAAATGTGCGGCGATCCTGCGGGTTGCAAATGCAATGGATCGCAGCCACAAGCAGAAATTTAAAAATGTGCGCGCGATCCGCAAAGGCAAGCAGCTCATCATATCCGTGGAGACCTCGGATGGCATGATGCTTGAAAAGACGATGTTTGATGCAAAGGCGGGCATGTTTGAGGATGTATTCAGTGTGCAGCCGGTTGTGAAGGAAAAACGGATCTATCATGTCTCTGAATAGTATGCAACTGCAAAACAACTGTAGACGGAGACAGAATGGGGGAAGTATGGAAAAAGAAAAAACAATAGATTATGCAAATGCAAAATATTATGAAAACCGCGAACTGAGCTGGTTGAAATTCGATCACCGCGTGCTGGCGGAGGCGCGTGATAAATCGATTCCGCTGTTGGAGCGGACAAAGTTTGTCAGCATCACTTCATCGAATCTGGATGAGTTTTTCATGGTGCGTGTCGCCTCCTTAAAGGATATGGTACACGCAAAATATAAGAAAACGGATATTGCGGGACTGACAGCCACGCAGCAGTTAGAGAAGATCAACCGGGCAACCAGACAGCTTGTAGAGCTGCAATACTCGACGTATAACCGTTCCCTGCTGCCGCAGCTTCGGGCACAGGGTATCTATGTGTATGACCGGATGTCAGAACTGAGCGAGGCGCAGCGCCGCTCGGCGGAGCAGTATTTTGAGGAGATCGTATATCCGGTGCTCACACCGATGGCGGTAGACGCATCGCGGCCGTTTCCGCTGATCCGCAACAAGACGTTGAATATCGGTGCGCTGATCCGCAAAGAGGAAGAAAACGTGTTTGCGACCGTACAGGTGCCGTCTGTGCTGCCGCGGCTCGTTCCGCTCCCGACAGAAACGGAGAACGAGTACGCATTTGTTCTGCTGGAGCAGTTGATCATATACAATATCGGCAGGCTTTTTTCTAACTATCAGGTGCTGTGTACAAGCCCCTACCGGATCATGCGCAACGCGGATCTGCCAATTGATGAGGATGAGGCGAACGATTTGTTAAAGGAAATCGAAAAGCAGTTAAAGAAACGTCAGTGGGGCGAGGTCATCCGTCTGGAAGTGGAATATGGCATTGATAAGCGGCTGCTGGCATTTTTAAAGGATGAACTTCGGATAGCAGCATTGATAAGGAGCTGCTCTCGATCCTGAAAAAAGAGCTGGATGTCGCAGGGGAAGACGTATTTAAGCTGAGCGGTCCGCTGGATCTGACATTTTTAATGAAGCTGTACGGACTTGACGGAAAAGACGATCTGCGCTACGCGCCGTACCAGCCCCAGCCCGTTTTGCAGCTTGCCGGTGCGGACAATATTTTTGATGCGATCAAGCAGGGCGATATTTTGCTGCATCATCCGTACCAGACGTTCCAGCCGGTCGTGGATTTTATCCGGCAGGCGGCGAATGATCCGCAGGTGCTCGCGATCAAGCAGACGCTCTACCGTGTGAGCGGCAATTCACCGATCATTGCATCGCTGGCACAGGCAGCCGAGAATGGCAAGCAGGTGACCGTGTTAGTCGAACTGAAAGCGCGTTTTGACGAGGAAAACAATATCGTATGGGCAAAAAAGCTGGAGAAGGCGGGCTGTCATGTAATCTATGGTCTGGTCGGGCTAAAGACACACAGCAAGATCGCGCTCGTCGTGCGCAAGGAGGAAAACGGTATCTGCCGCTATGTGCATTTAGGTACAGGCAATTACAATGATTCGACGGCAAAGCTGTATACCGATTGCGGTATCTTTACCTGCTCTGAGGCGATCGGGGAGGATGCGACCGCAGTGTTTAATATGTTATCGGGCTATTCCGAGCCGCTCAGCTGGAACCATCTGGTTGTGGCACCGATCTGGCTGCGCAAGAAGTTTTTAAAGCTGATCCGCCGCGAGACACGCAATGCGCAAGACGGCAAGGAGGCACGCATTGAGGCGAAAATGAATTCGCTGTGTGACCAGCAGATCATCGCGGCATTGTACGAGGCATCTGCTGCCGGCGTGCAGATTGATCTGATTGTGCGCGGAATCTGCTGCCTGAAGGTCGGCATTCCGGGTGTGAGCGAGAATGTCCGTGTGCGCTCAATCGTGGGCAATTTCCTTGAGCACAGCCGTATTTTCTATTTTTATAATAACGGCAACGAAGAATATTATATGGGCAGCGCCGACTGGATGCCGCGAAATCTGGATCGCCGCGTGGAGATTATCTTCCCGGTGCTTGATGAGGAGCTGCAGCGTCAGGTGCGCCATATTTTGGAGGTTGAGCTGGAGGACAATGTAAAGGCACATCTGATGCTGGCAGATGGCACCTATGCCAAGCAGGACAAGCGCGGAAAGGTGCTCGTCAATTCCCAGCAGCAGTTTTGTGATGAGGCAGTTGCACAGAGCGCATCGGAGGACGAGGGGTTCCGGGAGCGTGTGTTTATTCCCGCAGAGCCGAAATAGAACGTAACAAATGAGAAATGTTGTAATACAGTAAGGAACAGAAGCATGAGTAAGATTATATTTTCAGATTTAGACGGCACATTGCTGACAAGTAAGAAACATGTATCAGAGGGAGACCGTGAGGCGATCCGGCGCGCGACGAGAGCCGGGCACTCCTTTGTGATTGCGACGGGCAGACCATTTGAGAGTGCAAAAAGGATCTCTGATTCGCTCGGCTTGAATGAGGAAGGCTGCTATATTATCTCCTATAACGGTGCACATGTGTATGACTGCTACCGCAAAGAGGTGCTGCTGCACCGGACGCTTGCGCGGAGTGTCGTAGAGGAGCTGTTTGCGCGTGCGGATGCGGCAGGGCTGTATATTCAAACTTACCAGAACGGGGAGATATTGACGAAGGCAGACACCGAAGAACTTGAGTGGTATGTCAGCCGCACAAACCTGACACCGGTGCCGCGCGCGGACGTACTGGATTATCTGACGACCGAGCCGAGTAAAATGATCGTGATCAGTATTCATGAGCATGACAGGCTGGAGCAGTTCCGAACACAGAACGAGGAGTGGTCACACGGAAAATGCCGGATGATCTTTTCGAGTCCACAGTATTTAGAGATCGTTCCGGATGGCGTATCAAAGCAGATGGGGATTCATTTTCTGGCAGACAAGCTGGGCGTAGATCCGGCAGATACGATTGCTGTCGGGGATGAGATGAATGACTGTGAAATGATTGAGGCGGCAGGTATTGGCGTTGCGGTAAACAATGCCAATCCGCGCGTCAAGGAGATTGCCGATTATGTGACGACGGCGACCAACAATGAGGATGCGATCGCCGAAGTCATCAACCGGTTTGTACTCGTATAAACGGATCGGAAAAATGATAAATTATGAGCGGGCTGCGAGAATCTCTGCGTGTTTCTGTCGGATTGCATCCAGCAGGGAATACGGAATGTAGAGTTTTCCGCGGCCTTTTCCAAGGAACAGATCCGGCTTGTTTGTTCCGTGGAAATCGGAGCCGCCGGATATGAGCAGCTCCTCGGAGCGTGCAAGCTCCTTGTAGATCTGTTCATCGGCGGGTGTGTTTTCGGAGTAGATCGCTTCGATGCCGCACAGTCCGTGGGCTTTCATTTCGGAAATCATGCGCATAAGTTTTGCACGTTCCATATGATACATGACCGGATGGGCGAGGATCGGCACACCGCCTGCCGCCAAAATGTAGTCTACGGCATCCATCGGTGTGACCTTGGGACGGCTGACATAGCAAGGGCAGCCCTCGCCGATATATTTGTTGAATGCGGTTCGTATGTCTGGGATATAGCCGTGGTCGAACAGGTATCTGGCGATGTGTGCACGGGTGATGACTGCATCGGGGAAGCATTCTTCGAGTGACTCCTGTGTGATGTCAAATCCGACGGCGCGCAGTTTTTCTAACATATAGACATTGCGGTTGTCTCTGGATGCGCGGAAATCCGCCATCTGCCGCTGCAAAGTCTCATTGTGGACATCGATATACAGACCGACGACATGGATTTCTGTGCCGTCGTATTCGGTCGATAATTCGACACCGGGGATCAGTTCGATTCCGGCTTTTTCTGCGGCGGCGGATGCCTCCGCGATGCCGTCTGTCGTGTCGTGGTCGGTCAGCGCAAAGGCAGAGAGTCCGGCGCGGACTGCTTCGGCGACAAGCTCGGTTGGTGTGCAGGTTCCGTCTGATGCATTGGAATGTACATGCAGATCTATGATACGTGTATCCATGGGATGGGCCTCCTTGTGTGTTATATAAATTTTTGAGTTTGAGTTGTCTGTGTTCTGTGTTGGACGGCGGTTACAGCAGTATCCCGATCAGGCTGCTCCGATTGCCCGGCGGTGCCTCGCTGTTTCTCCAGACTTGGCTCGATGTGTCCTTCGCACACATAGCCTGCGTCTTTCAGCTATGACATGAAAATCGTTATCAATTCGCTCGCACTTCGCCGGACAAAAGTCGCATCTGACGGGAACTGCTGCACCCGCCGCCGACAGCCCGGCGATAGATCGTGTTTCCGGCAGGTATGTATCGCAGGGATTGCATATGAACAGCAGCGCGAGCAAAGACATGTCTGATTTTGCTGCCTTTGCGCGATGGAGATGAGACTTATAACTCGTGGAAGCCTTTGCTGAACACGAGTTAAGTTTTGCTAAGGCTCATCGGAATGGTTCGTGCAATGAAAGCAAAACAGACATGCTTGCGGGAGCTGCGTCCTGATATGATACTGCTATATTTTTTGCCGACATGAAAATATGTACTTGTATACCGTATCATATTATATCGAAAAAAAGAAGTAGAAAAAACAAAAAACTACTTGACGCGCGGCGGACGCTATGGTACATTTAATGAGTTGAAAACAGCAAGTAGAGTGTCCACTCTCACCTTAGCACAATCGCGTGACTCGGGTTTATAAGTATTCGATGATGATTTTGACTGGCTTTATCATTTGCCGGTCATAGGATTGGGAGTCGGATGTGACAGGTGGATGCAGATTTGTATCCGCTTTTTTTTCGAGTAAAGGCTGCTGTTTGAGAGACTGTAGTATGAGTCAGATTCAATTTCAATATGAAAAATGGAGGTGTGGTGTCATTAGCGAATTAATGATTAACGAACAGATTAGAGACAAAGAGGTTCGTGTGATTGGAGAGAACGGAGATCAGTTAGGAGTTATGCCGATCAAAGAGGCGATGCGGCTGGCAGATGAAGCAGAGCTTGATCTGGTGAAGATCGCGCCCACGGCAAAGCCGCCTGTATGCAAGATCGTAGATTACGGTAAGTATCGTTATGAGCTTGCACGTAAGGAAAAGGATGCGAGAAAGAAGCAGAAGACGGTGGAACTGAAGGAAGTACGTCTTTCTCCGAATATTGATTCCAATGATCTGAATACAAAGATCAATGCTGCCAGAAAGTTTATCGGAAAAGGAAATAAGGTGAAGATCACACTTCGCTTCCGAGGCAGAGAGATGGCACATATGCAGCAGAGCCGTCACATTTTGGACGACATTGCAGAGCAACTGGCTGATATCGCAGTTGTAGAAAAAGCGCCGAAGCAGGAGGGCAGAAGCCTTGCAATGGTGCTTGGAGAGAAAAAATAAGAAGAACATTTAAAGGAGGAATTTATTATGCCTAAGATCAAAACAAAAAGAGCTGCTGCAAAGCGCTTTACAAAAACCGGTAGCGGAAACTTAAAGAGAAATAAAGCCTACAAGAGCCATATCTTAACCAAGAAATCTACAAAGCGTAAGAGAAATTTAAGACAGGCTGCAATGACAGATACAACAAATGTAAAGACAATGAAGAAGATCTTACCTTATCTGTAAGAGTTTGTGAAGGAGGAAATAAGAAATGGCAAGAGTTAAAGGTGGTTTAAACGCTAAGAAGAAACATAATCGTACCTTAAAGTTAGCTAAGGGATACAGAGGAGCGCGTTCAAAGCAGTATCGTATCGCAAAGCAGTCAGTGATGAGAGCGCTGACCAGCTCATACGCAGGACGTAAGCAGAAGAAGAGACAGTTCCGCCAGTTATGGATCGCACGTATCAACGCTGCAGCACGTATGAATGGTTTATCATACAGCAGAATGATGCACGGCTTAAAGTTAGCAGGTGTTGACATGAACCGCAAGATGTTAGCAGAGCTGGCTGTCAATGATGCAGAGGGATTTGCAGCATTAGCAGAGGTAGCTAAGGCAAAGTTAGCTTAATCGCTGAACATCAGACTGATTAGAAAAAAAGGTGGCAGATATTCGTTTGGATATCTGCCACCTTTTTTATGCGATAGGAAATTCCTATCACATAAAACGCTCCGCGAGGATCGCACTGCGGCGGAGTTGAAGTATGTCGCAGAAGCGACCCGCCGCAGGCAGAGAATCCTGCGGGCAGGATTCTTTTTAACTTGCAGGAACATTTATCCGGCGAAAGAAACGTCTGCCGCGGTCATGGTGTCTGGGCGCGGGCATCCGTCCGGTATTTTTTCGGAGAGATCCCCTTGATTTTATGGAACGCCTTGGAAAAATAGAGGTTATTTTCAAAGCCGACGGAATTGGCAATTGCCGTGACCGACAGATCCGTCTGTTTGAGCAGCGCACATGCCTGCCGGATGCGGAAATCGGTCAGGTATTCCTTGGGCGAACACTGCAAAACCCTTTCAAAGGAGCGGAACAGGTGGCTGCGGCTCAGACCGACGTATGCCGCCACATCCTCTACTGTGATCGGATAGGAATAATTGATGCTGATGTAGGAGGTTGCCTTTTGTACATAGCCATCGTAGGAGGTCTGCGGCGGCTTTTTCGTGGCTCCCTGCATGAACAATGCGAGTGCTGTATACAACCGTCCGGTCATCTCGACCGCCTGCTCAAATTCATTGCCGCGCACCTCGTAGATGCACATTAACTGATGCCGGATCTGTTCCCCGAAGGGTGTGTCATTGATATAGGGGTGTTCCTTTGTGAAATCGGTAGCGTTTAAGATCGAGAGCGCATCACTGCCGTTAAATCCGACCCATGCGTATTCCCACGGATCATCGACATCCGCATAGTAGGTGATCTCCTGATTCGGATAAACCAAAAAAGCATCACCAGCATGGAGCTCGTAGCTTTTTTTATTCTGTTCATAGTGCCCGCAGCCGGAAATCACATAGTGGATCAGGTAGTGGTCGCGTACACCGGGGCCCCATTGATAGAGCGCGTCGCATTTCTGGTATCCGACATTGTAGACCGATAGCGAAACGAGTTCTTTTTTGGTCGCTTTGTAGGAATTTTTATAGTTCATGGATGCGGTTTGCGTATGCATGGCGGTTCTCCTTCCTAATGGCTTCTGGAAATACACATAAATCGCAGGTTGCGGCTGTGTTACTGATATTATAACTGCTAAAGCAACATTTTTCCATGTTCCTCATACATTTTTTTCTGGATTTTTCTGTAAAAAGAGTTAGACTAATAGTAAAGATTAATCAAAGAAGAAAGGCGGTAGGGAGCATGGCAATTTTAGTGACAGGTGGCGCAGGATATATCGGCAGCCATACATGTGTGGAACTGTTGGACGCAGGCTATGAGGTCGTCGTATTCGACAATCTCTCAAATGCGAGTGAAAAATCATTAGAGCGCGTGGAGGCGCTGACTGGGAAAAAGGTCACCTTCTATAAAGGAGATATTTTAGACCGGGAGAGATTGAACGAAGTCTTTGCAAAAGAGTCGATCGACAGCTGTATTCATTTTGCGGGACTGAAAGCAGTCGGTGAGTCTGTGGCAAAGCCGTGGGAATATTATGAGAACAATATTGCAGGTACATTGACACTTGTGGATGTCATGAGACGTAACGGCTGCAAAAACATCATTTTTTCTTCTTCCGCGACTGTATACGGAGATCCGGCGGAGATTCCGATCACGGAGAACTGCCCGAAGGGACAGTGCACGAATCCGTATGGCTGGACAAAATCAATGTTAGAGCAGATCCTGACGGATATCCAGAAAGCAGATCCTGAGTGGAACGTGATCCTGCTTCGTTACTTTAACCCGATCGGAGCGCATCCGAGCGGAACGATGGGAGAGAACCCGAACGGTATCCCCAACAACCTGATGCCGTATATTACACAGGTTGCAGTCGGCAAGCTGGAGCAGCTCGGCGTATTCGGCAATGACTATGACACACCGGACGGAACCGGCGTGCGTGATTACATTCATGTGGTAGATCTGGCGCGCGGACATGTGAAAGCATTGAAAAAGATCGAGGAGCAGGCGGGACTTAGCATTTACAACCTTGGCACCGGACACGGCTACAGTGTGCTGGATATCGTGAAGAACTTCGAGGCGGCAAATGGTATCAAGATTCCTTATGTGATCAAGGATCGCAGACCCGGAGACATTGCGACCTGCTATTGTGATCCGTCTAAGGCAAAGCGTGAGCTCGGCTGGGAGGCAGAGTACGGTATCCGCGAGATGTGTGCGGATTCATGGAGATGGCAGAAGAACAATCCGAACGGCTATGAATCATAAATTTTTGCTTTTTTCAGAAAAATAAAAAAATTTCCCAAAAACCTATTGACAGAAAGCGAACCGTCTGGTAGTATAATAAACGGTTCGTTGGTCAAGCGGTTAAGACGCCGCCCTCTCACGGCGGAAACACGGGT
>CALBJL010000217.1 GCA_937893485.1 uncultured bacterium
CTGAACAATCGTAAACGTTGGGCTGTTGATCGGCTCTGTGATACCCAGCCCGTCAGCCATTCCCTGCGCAAACACGGTCTTTCCCACACCGAGATCCCCTGTCAGCGTAAACACTGTCCCCGCCTGCGCTGCTCCGCCGAGCTGCTTTGCCAGCGCAAATGTCTCCTCCGGCGAATTTGTCTCATATACCATATATTTCTTTCAACCTCTATGCTTTCTTCATTTTAAACCGGTAACTGTCCACCTGTGACTTGGCGAGCTCATAAAGCGCGTCGTACTGATCCGCCAGCTGGTCACGCGGGATCACATTCGCGCGGATGCGTCCGCCGTATAAGAGCACCATATGATTTGTGCTCACGATCTTGTACAACTGCTTCCACGGCATCGTCACGCTCTGGTCTCCAAAACGGGTCGTAATGCCCTGCTCATCAAATGTATAATGTATCGGCTGCTGATAGACCGCGCTGTTTTTCATCTGTTTTTTCACCTTACCGCGGAGACTGAACGGCACATAGAGCACGATCAGTACACTCGCCAGCAGATACAGCACATTATATGTCACATTGACATCTCCCCAGCTGAGGATACTCACGAGCACCAGCAGCACCGCAATGATGACCGACAACACGCCCTGCGAGTTGTGATATACATGGTAGAGATTAAAGCGATACATATCTTCAAAGGTCATTGTTACATCCAGTTCTATTTTTTTCATGCAGCTACTCCTTCACTTTCTAAGAACATATATAATTAAGTATAACATTTTTGCAAAAAAAAGGAAAGAGGGATGCTCACCCTCTTTCCCGTTTCCTTCCGAACGTCCTGCCCGTATGCTAAATCCCCTTCATCGTCAACGCAATCCGCTTCTTTTCCAGATCGACATCGAGCACTTTTACATCCACGACATCGCCGACTGAAACAGCCTCAAGCGGATGCTTGATAAAGCGGTCACAGATCTGCGAAATGTGGACGAGTCCATCCTGATGCACGCCGATATCCACAAATGCGCCGAAATCAATGACGTTGCGCACCGTACCCTTGAGCACCATGCCCGGTGTCAGATCCTTCATTTCCAGTACATCGCTGCGCAAAATCGGGCACGGCATATCCTCTCTGGGATCTCTGCCCGGTTTTTCCAACTCGGATAAAATATCATTTAATGTCAGTTCGCCGATCTCCAGCTCCTGCGCCAGTTTTTTCTTATCTTTCACTTTTTTTGACAATCCGGCGAGCTGTCCCGGCTGCCAGTCACCCTTGCCAAAGCCGAGCTTTTCCAGCAGCAGCGTTGTCGCCGCATAGCTCTCCGGATGGACGCTCGTCGCATCCAGCGGATTTTTGCCGTTTCTGATGCGCAGGAAGCCTGCACACTGCTCAAACGCTTTCGGTCCGAGCTTCGGCACCTTTTTCAACTCGTTGCGGCTCATAAATCTGCCGTTTTCCTCGCGGTAGATGACAATATTTTTCGCGACTGCCTTGCTGATACCCGATATGTACTCAAGCAGCGACGCACTCGCGGTATTCAGATCCACACCGACACGGTTGACACAGTCCTCCACCACTCCGCCAAGCGCCTCGCCGAGCTTTTTCTGATTCATGTCATGCTGATACTGCCCGACTCCGATCGCTTTCGGATCAATCTTGACCAGCTCCGCCAACGGATCCTGCAAACGTCTTGCGATCGACGCCGCACTTCGCTGTCCCACATCAAAATTTGGAAATTCCTCGGTCGCCAGCTTGCTCGCAGAGTAGACGGAAGCTCCCGCCTCGTTGACAATCACATACTGCACCGGTTTTTTCAGTTCCTTCAAAAGCTCAACAATGATCTGCTCGGACTCACGCGATGCTGTGCCGTTTCCGACAGAGATCAGTGATACATCATATTTATCGATCAGCTGCTTTAAGATCTTTTTGGATTCCTCGATCTTGTTCTGCGGTGCGGTCGGATAAATGACCTTCGTATCCAGCACCTTTCCGGTCGCATCCACGATCGCGAGCTTACAGCCGGTACGAAATGCCGGATCCCAGCCGAGCACGACCTTTCCGGTGATCGGCGGCTGCATGAGAAGCTGTCCGAGATTCTTGCCAAATACGCTGATCGCCCCGTCCTCCGCCTTTTCCGTCAGATCGGCGCGGATCTCACGCTCGATCGCAGGCGCGATCAGCCGGTCATAACTGTCGGCAATCGTCTCCTGCAGCACCGGTTTCGTATTGGGATTGTCCCGCGTGATGACCTTTTTTTCGAGGAAACGCAAAATATCCTCCTGCGGTGCCTCGATCTTGACGCTGAGTATCTTTTCTGCCTCGCCGCGGTTCAAAGCCAATACGCGGTGTCCGGCGAGCTTTGCCACCGGCTCCGTGAAATCGTAGTACATCTCGTAGACGCTTTTCGCCGCCGCATCTTTCGCCGATGAATGCAAAATGCCTTTTTTCGTCGTCAGTTCCCGGATACGGATGCGATAATCCGCCTCCTCTGCGATCAGCTCTGCCACAATATCTTTGGCACCCGCAAGTGCATCCTCTGCGGTCGCCACTTCTTTTTCCTCATTGATGAAGGTACTAGCCTCCTCTAACATCGGCTGATTCGTCATTTGCAGCAACAGAATATTTGCAAGCGGCTCCAGACCTTTTTCCTTCGCCACCGTCGCACGGGTGCGGCGTTTCGGGCGGTACGGGCGGTATAGATCCTCCACGACAACAAGTGTCTGCGCGTCCAGAATCTGCTGCCGCAGCTCCTCCGTCAGCTTGCCCTGCTCCTCGATTGTCGCGAGCACCTGCTGCTTTTTCTCCTCCAGATTGCGCAGATAATTCAACCGCTCAAACAAATTTCTCAACTGTTCATCGTTCAATGCGCCTGTCGCTTCCTTGCGGTAGCGGGCAATAAACGGAATCGTATTTCCCTCATCAATCAGTTTCACAGCGGCGTCCACCTGCCCTTTTCGCACGCCGAGCTCCGCTGCGATCGTAGCTATAATATCCATTACACTTATTTCCTTTCTCTCATTCTGCCATTCGGTGAAAACTCCCTCACAGCCCATCTATCATGCGGCAGAAATTCTCCCCTACAGCCCATGATTCATTTATTATACCTCAAACGTAAACTTCATGGCAAGCCGTGTTGAACTATCGCGCGCCACATGGTATGATAGCTATATATACCTATATTAGAAGCGGTATCAGATCAAACAGATCGACATCAAAAAAGAACAGCGCGCCGTTGCGCACGATCACATTGACAATCACGATCCCCAGCGCGCCCCACAGCCATCCGGCATGTGCACGCATTCCGATGCGCAGCCTGTGGCGAGTCAGACGTTCGATTGTCTGGCTGAGCATAAACCATCCATACACCTCTGCCGCATACGGCACGAGCGGATGATACAAAAATGACCGGATCGGATGCAGGTGCAGCAGGGCATAGACCGCACGTGTACCGCCACAGCCGGGACAGTAATAGCCTGTCAGGGCATGCAGCAGGCAGGGCAGCCGGAAGATCGGCAGCCGCACCCGCAGCCAGAGGTACAGCAGAATGCAGACAGGGATCAAAAACAATAGGTATATGCCTGCCACATACAGTTCATCCTCGATTGTCCTTGATTGTGTTGTATGATGGTTGAATTGATGATTCATATTGTAATACCGTTTCAAAGATGTTTTTAGTGGTTGTTTTATAGTTTAGCATATTTTTATAGAAAATTTCACAAAAAGGAGGTACATTCATGTCAGATTATCTCTCAATCGGCAGCTACACAACCGGTTACGGCTATGGCTATTCCAGCCCTTACCAGGCCTACGGCATACAAAATAACAGGAACAATCCGGCGGCTATAGACGGCGACCAGACCGGAAAACCGCATAGAAAAACCGGAAATCCCGAAGACGACACGGTGAAAAGAGGACGCAAATCCTCTCCCGCCGAATGCCAGACATGTAAGTCCCGCAAATATCTGGACGGTTCGGATGAGGGCGATGTCTCTTTCAAGGCTCCCGGCCACATCTCGCCGCAGGCTTCTGCCGGCACGGTGCGCGCGCACGAGCTGCAGCATGTGAGCAACGCCTATGAAAAAGCCGCAAACGGAAACGGCGAAGTCCGCTCCGTGAGCGTTTCCTTAAAAACCGCCGTCTGCCCGGAATGTGGCACGACCTATGTATCCGGCGGCGAGACACGCACCGCGATCGCCTATTCCAAAGAGAACCCTTATCAGCAGAATAAGCGGGCGATCGAGGCGATGAACCTCATCGGATCGAATGTGGATTATGTGGCGTAACGTATCAGTATCAAAAGATACAAATTGCTGATAAATGTTTTTCCATACAGGAATGACATGGCGGAAAGGAAGTGAACGGCATGCCCACCGATGAAGAACTTTATAGGCAATACTTACGCGGTGATGAAACAGGGCTTGAAGCTCTGATGAAAAAATACGGCGACCCACTGACCTTATACATCAACGGTTATCTGCATGACGTTCACGAAGCGGAGGATCTGATGATCGAGGTTTTTTCCTATCTGTTCACGAAAAAGCCCCATATCCGTGACGGCGGCTTTAAGGCTTACCTGTATAAAGCAGCGCGGCACATGGCTTTACGCCACAAAAGCAGACGGCGGCTTTTTTTCAGTCTGGATGGTCTGACCGACGAGCCGGACGGACAAACGCTGGTGGAGGAAGTCGTCCACACAAAGGAACGGGATCAGCTCCTGCATTTCTGCATGGCTGAGTTAAAGCCGGATTATCGGGAGGTGCTTTATCTGACTTATTTTGAGGGAATGAGCTACCTGCAGGCCGCCGAGGTCATGAGGAAAAGCGAGAAGCAGATCACCAATATGGTGTACCGGGGAAAAGAGCGTCTGCGCGGATTATTGGAGCGGGAGGGAATTACCAATGCGAAGCCATGAGGAACGAATTGCAGAAGTAAAACGGCGTATGGCGGAAAAAGAATATCAAAAAAGACTGCGGCGTGAGCGGATCGCCGCCGTTTCCGCGGTGGCGGCGTGTCTTGCAGTGATCGTGGGCGTTTCCCTTTCCATGCCCGGTATTGTCAATCAAATTGAGCCTGAAACGTCCTCCGGTTTTGAAACAGCGGCAACGATTCTAGGCGGCAGTGCTGCACTTGGGTATATCGTGATTGGACTGCTCGCTTTTGTTCTCGGCGTGTGCGTGACGATTTTATGCTTTCGCATCCGTCTGCTGAACAAAGAGGAACAGCCAGCGAATCAAAAGGAGGACCATGCGGATGGAACTCGTCAGTAATCTTTTGCAATTCATTGCTACCCTGCTGGGTTTCTGCCTGAGTGGTATCCGGTATCTGCAAAGCCGAAAACAGGCGTACTTTCTATTGACCTGCTTTTATGGCTGCTTCACCCTCGGCTCCCTGTACTGGACGCTGTATCTGCTCTTATTCTCCGAAACGCCGCAGATCTTTTATGTGTCGGAGTTTGGCTGGGTGGCAAGCGTTATTTTTCTTCACATCCTGCAATACGTCCTTTCCTCTGCCGAGGAAAGGAGCTTGCCCTGCCGGAAAGCCTTGATTGCCCTCCTGATCGGCGTTCCGCTGTGCATATTTTACTGCACCTTTGGGGACATTCTCTCCAATCTGCTCTGGTGCGGCATGATGATCGTTGTTTCCTATCATGCCATCCGGGGACTTGTTTTCGCCCGGACACAAACGGGAACAGCGCATGATATGAGATATTTCCACATCGGGATGCTGTGCTATGTGGCGGCAGAATACGCCCTTTGGACGACCGGATGCTTCTGGACGGGCGATAGCGTTTCCAGTCCCTGCTTCTGGATGGATCTTCTGCTGACGTTCTGCCTGTTCGCCCTGCTGCCCGCCACAGGAAAGGCGGTGCGGACATGACATATATTGAAAATGTTTTTATCTGTATGGCATCGCCCCTGCTGATCGCCGCCCTGTGCATGGGAAAGCGGCAGGCAAAAGTCTTTCTGTTCTGCCTTGCGGGAATGGGGTCGTGTCTGCTCTCCGCTTACATCAATACCTTTTTCACCGCGTTTTATGGGGCGGACACCTTTGCTGCAACTGCGGAGATCGCCCCCGTGGTGGAGGAAGTGATGAAGCTCCTGCCGCTGCTCTTTTATCTTCTGGTATTTGAGCCAAAGGCGGAGCAGATCAGGAACGCCGCCGTGATTACCGCTCTCTCCTTTGCCACCTTTGAAAATATCTGCTATCTGATTCAAAACGGTGCCGGACATTTTACCTTTATTTTCTTCCGTGGCATCGGAACCGGTGCGATGCATGTGATCTGCGGCGCCATCGTCGGCGGAGGGCTCGCGTATGTATGGCGGCGGGCATGGCTGAAAATTGCCGGAGCCTGCGGTCTGCTGGGAGCGGCAATCACCTTTCACGCGATTTACAATCTGCTGATTGCCTACGGCGGCGCGGTGCAGTATATCGCCTATCTTCTGCCTGTGCTGATTTTGACAGCAGGAAAGCTGATTGCCCGCCGTCTGACAACGTAATATTATTTTTTCTTTGGGAGCTGCCTTTGGGCGACTCCCGATTTTTTTGAAAAAAATTTGATTTTGGGGTGAGAGTTTTTCCATATTTTTGTACCTATATAAGTGAAAGGTTCTTTAAACCGAATGTTCAGAGAGGAGGGTTTGCGTGTATGTACGATACGAAACAGCGCGTCGCACTGGTGAAGCAGCGAATGGCGGAACACCGCCGACGGCAGGCACGGCAGAGTGCTCAGCGTCTGTCCGCACTGTGCATCCTGCTGTTTTTGTCCCTTGTGGGAACGACGTGGATGATGGTGCAGGGGCAGCCAATGGATTCTGCTGGAATGTACGGCACGATCCTGCTGCATGAGGGCGCGGGCGGCTATGTACTGGTAGCGGTCATTTCCTTTACCGCGGCAGTTGTGATTACCGCATTATGTATCAGATTCAGAAAAAAGGATCAACAGGGACAAGGCACGGAAAAAGAACAGATACCACAACAAAGGGAGGCGAAAAGGCAATGAGAAAACAAAGAAAATGGATTTACACGGCACTATATAGTATTTGTATGGCACTTTTTTTGATTACTGTGCCTGCATCAGCGGCGGAAACAGAAAAAGAAGTTTCCACAGCAAAGGATTTGACAGACGCGCTGGCAGATAGCGACATTTCCGAGATTAGACTGGCGGGGGATATTGACATCAGCAGTACACTGGAGGTCGACCGCACTGTAACGCTGGATTTGAACGGTTTTGTGCTACAAATGACAGGTCAAAAAAGCGTCATTAAGGTCGAGAGCAGCGGTGACCTGACCATCCAAGACAGCAACGCATCTGTACCTCACCGATTTACGCCAAACACCGACGGTCTGTGGGAGCTGGACGAAACCAACGGTACAGAAACGGTCTCCGGCGGTGTCATCACCGGCGGTGTGGCGTCCGAGACCACTCTTGTCACTGAGTATTTCGTTATGTATTGCGGCGGTGGCGTTTACATCGCGGAAGGTGGCAAGCTGACCATGACCGACGGCAATATTGTCGGCTGCTCGGCACAGTACTTCGGCGGCGGTGTGGTGCTGGAAAAGAACACCAGCTTCACCATGTCCGGCGGCAGCATCGCCGGCTGCACCTCAGGGAGCGGAGGGGGTATTTCCTGCTACAGCGACGGTAATAGGATCGATATGTCCGGCACGGCGCTCATCCGCGACTGCCGCGCCAAAGAATCCGGTGGTGGCATCTGGATCTATGGCGAGCTCCACATGACGGATGCCGCCGCTATCCGCGGCTGCATCGCTGGGAATGCTGGAGGCGGCGTGTATGTAAATTCCGCCAGCAGCCTTGTCATGTCAGGCAACGCCGTGATTGAGGACTGCAAAGCAGTCAATGATGAAGAGGGCTACTGGGCAGCCAAAGGCGGGGGCACCTATATAGCCAATGGCGCATCACTCATCATGTCCGGCGACACCAGTGTCCTGAATTGCAGCGCGGAACGCTCCGACGGCTCACCCTCGAGCTATGGCGGCGGCGTGAGCGCCAACGTTGCTGAAAAGATCACACTGGAGGGAAACGCGCTTATTGATCAAGGCAAAGCGGCGAATAAAATCGGGCTATACATTGAGGGCAGCAATCAATCTGGATACGGGAACATTTACGCCAACGGCGGTTCTATCAATGGAGATGTGATACTCGGAGATGCCGAAAACGCTCCTTGCACCATTGCAGGTACAGGAAAAACTACGTTCAATGGCACAGTGACCGTCCAGCCCGGCAGCAAAATTGAAAACGGCACGTTCAACGGCACAGTCATCAACAACGGAGCCATCACCGGCGGCACGTTTACCGACACAGTCGTCAACAACGGAGCCATCACTGGCGGCGAATTTACGACGATCATCAACAACGAGAGCGGCACAACCGCCGAAGGCGTTTCAGTTTCCCATCCGAAATTCATTGTGACCTTCGATAACGGGGGCGTGACAACAACGGAGACTGTCGATAAGGACAGTAAGCTCACCGAGCCCACCATCCCCGCCAAAGAGGGCTATCTCTTAGACGGCTGGTATTATAATAACAATGGCGCAAAGACGAAATGGGACTTTGACACGGATAAAGTCAAATCCTCCATGACCCTCACGGCGCAGTGGGCGGAATCTATTCCGTATATCGTGGAGCATTATAAGGCAACTGGTAACGGCTACACGCTGGAGGAAACCGAGCATTCCGCAGGTAAAATTGGCGATACTGTCACGGCAGTACCGAAAACCTACACCGGATTTACCTATCATCCGTCGATCTCCACATCCAGCGGTATCCTAAAGAAAATCAGCAGTGAGGCGGATAAAGTGACCTTGAAACTTTACTATGACCGGACTGTTTACACCGTGACCGTAGAAAACGGCGGAAACGGTTCCGCATCTGCTGCTCCTGTTTCCGCGACGATGGGCGAGGAAATCATCCTGACCGCTACGCCAGACAGCGGCTATCACTTTAAGGAATGGCAGATTATTTCCGGCGGCGTGACGATCAGCAACAACAAGTTTACCATGCCGGCGGACAACGTAACTGTCAAAGCCATCTTTGAAAAGACGTCAGGCGGCGAGACATCAAACGGCGGGGCGTCAAGCGGCGGTGGTGGCGGCTCTGGCGGCGGCGCAGCCCCGACCACTTCGACTACTATTCCCGTATCCGGTGAGGCAGGAACGATACGCATTACCGTGACGATTAACGGGACAACTGCTACCATTTCCGAGATTGACCCGGCAGAATTGGAAAAGGTGATCGGCAAAACGGGCGTTGTAAAGATCGACCTGAGCGGGCTGAACATGGACATCGACAGGGTAAATCTGCCTACAAACAGCATCAAGGTCATTGTAAATGCCGCAGAACACGCCCACAACGATACAGTAGCGCTTGCCGTTGTGTTCCGTCATGGAACGGTAACTCTGGACAAAAAAACCATGCAGGCGGTTGTAAACCAGACGAAGGGCAGCCTTGTCCGGCTCGTTTTGGATGACACCGGAACAGCGCAATTGAATAACACACAGAAAACGGCGATTGCCAGAACCGTTGCGCGGATTGCAATGTGGATTATGCGGCATAAAGTATAAATATCAAAAGAAGCGTTTTGTGATTCTCAAAAATCATAAACGCTTCTTTTTCTTTCAACCCATTTTACCTAACGTTGTCTTTATCAGCACGAACGACATCTTATCTGCTTGCATCCATCATTCTTTGATGATAAACTAATTAAAGTTTTTTATAAATTGCCATTTAAATGTAATCCTATAGATTTTGCAATGTTATCACTATCACGAATCATCCGATTCATTACCTAAACCAGAAAGGAATCGAATCCTACTATGCACATTTCCCCTACTATTTGGGAATACTTTATCAACTTTATTGAAATATTCCTTTTTTATATTTTTATATCTACCAAGCTTCATGCTACCAATACATTGAATCATCGTTTTTTATTACAGTTTTTATTTCTGCTTGCACGTTTTGCAGTACTGTGCATCATGAATTTATTTCATATTTCACCTACCTTAACTCTTTGCTTTACTTGTTTTCTTGAAATTTTATTTGCATTTTTATTTTATACTGATTCTGCTATTACAAAATTTTTTTGGGGTTTTATGTTTTCTGCCATTTGTATCGTCGCTGATTATATCACGTTGCTCATACCGCAAACCTTTTCCAAGGTTACCTCCCGCGAAATTTTAATAAATGGCACTCTTCGCATCCCCTTTTCCATACTTTATATTGCACTTGTTGCCGTCTTTGTGTTTCTCTTTCAGAGTATTAAAAACCCTAACATAACTTTATCATTTCCACAGGAAATCAGCTATTTTGCAATTTCTGTTTCTGGAATTTTGATTGGACACTATATGATGATACTAACCATGGAATCTGAAAACAAATTTCATGACTCCTCTTTTACATTAAGTATGATTTTTGCCACCCTTTGTTTTATCATGCTCTTTTTATCCCTTCTTTTATATATTTATCAGTTGGGGTATTCAAAAGAACTCAATAAAAGATTACAAGAAAAACAAAAAATTCATCAGTTGGAAAAATCGGAATACGAAAACCTTATTCAGTCAACAGCAACCTTACGCGAAATGAAACATGATATTGATACTCATTTAAATGTCATTCAATCTTTAGTTGATAATGGGGAATACGATAAATTGCTCTCATACATTCATGATTATCACTGCTCGCTGGAAGAAACACATCATCTTCTTTCAACAGGCAACACTGCCATTGACTGCATTTTATCTTCTAAAATCCATCGTGCAAGAAAGTTAGGTATCCGTGTAGAATTTTCAATTATTGCACCACAAGTGTTTCCTCTGGATGCAATAGCGCTTTCTTCCCTATTGGGCAATCTTTGGAATAATGCATTAGAAGCCTGCCAACACCTCATGGAAACATCTTCTAACCATGAACCATTGATACAATTCTATATAAAACCATTTCAGCAAATGGTACTCATTCACATAGAAAATAATTTTTATGGTAACATAATCATGCGCTCAAGCCACACATATGCATCTACGAAAAACGAAAAGGATCATGGAATTGGATTGAAACGTATCAATGATATTGTTGAACATGCTAACAGGATCATACAAATCGATCCATCTGATCATATATTCCGTGTTCACATTATGATTCCAATGACGGAGGCAACACATGAAAATAAAGATAGCAATTCTTGAAGACGAGACACTTGCGGCAAAAGATTTAAAATGCAAATTATCAGAATGGTCTACCCACAGAAATTTTGAAATTGAATTATCCGAATATTGTTCCGGAGAAGATTTTTGGATTCAAAATACAGGTGTCGACTTGAATTCATATGCTGTTTTCTTTTTAGATATCCAAATGAACAAAATCAGCGGCTTAGAGGTTGCCCAAAAACTCCGAAAAGACGGCTACCTGAATCATATTATATTTTTAACCTCTTTTCGGGAATATGTTTTTCGTGGATACGAAGTTCATGCTATGAATTATCTACTGAAACCGGTCAAAATCGAACCGCTTTTTCGATGCCTTGACGAAATTGCCGCCTTTCTTTCCGCGGATTCCTATTTTTGCAAAACAAAACAGGAACTGGTACGAATTCCATATAAAGATATACTAACTTTTTCCAGTAATCTTCATTATGTGGATATACTGACATTATCCGACCATTTTTGTCAGTATACAACCCTAAACAGCATCGCATCCAGTCTTCCACAGGAATTTATAAGAATACACCGTTCCTGCATTGTAAATATGGCTCATATTTATAAAATATCCGGCAGCAAAATTATACTATCCAATCACATGACTGCGCAAATTGGGCGTACCTACTCAAAAGATGTTATTGCTGCCTTTGCCAGATATTCTACACGATTCGATGAAAAAAGGAGATTTTAATTTTTGTTATTGAGCAACTATCATTTCTTTACCAAACCAAATCTTTTTCTGGTAAGATATATTTCTGTAACCCCAATAACAAATATTAGCATAAATGAATATTTAGAACCCGTATAAGCAATAGCATACATACACATGTATATGACGATCGATAATACAAACCGAAACTTTGTCACACACGTTTTACTCTCCCAATGGACTAGTGCGATTCCTGTTGTCACAAGAAAAAGTATGCAAAAAACTATTTGTCCCACCCAGTACACTTGCGGATATATATCATGAAACTGTTGGTTAATCTCCATGCAAGTAACAAGGGAAGCGACTGCAACAATAAAACCTATTAGTCCTGTTGAGTATAATTTCATCATATCACCTCATCGTATAATATCTTTTAGATACTACATTTTACTCTATTGCAGTTGTAACTGGCAGGATTCCCGCGGAAGTTCGTTTCTGGATTTCCTGTTTCTTTTATATAATTTTCAATTATATAAAATGAATAGTACAGTTACAATTAGTGAAATAATACATATTACGGCAAAATATCGTTTCCTTATACGAATTTTAATTCTTTTATCAATTTGGGGGCAAAATACAGCGCAAAATATAGCTAATATAAAAAATATATAGTAAAGTTTCAAGTAATCACCTCATATAGTTATCAAAACTCCATCCCCATTTGAGGGTATCAAATTTATATCGCATACGATGTTTTTATTGTACCAAATGAATGATATATTGCAATCTACTTTACCTGAATGTCTACCGAATCGACACAAACTGCAAATCAAATAGTAATTTATGCCATTGATGTCGCTTGACTGTCCATTCCGGTAAAGCAGATTGTAGGATATGATTTGTTCTGGTATAATGAAAATCGGAGGTAACAAATTATGGATACACAATTATTTTTTGATGCAATTATTTCGGGTGGAACCTTTCTTTGGCTGCTTGGCATTGTCGCCTGTATCATTGGGATCGTGATATTTGCTGTGACACGGTTCAAAAAACGTTAAAGGAGCTTCCCTATGATGAAAATATCCCGCGGCAGAAAAGTAACTATCCTCGTGATAGTCATCGCCTGCGCAATGATCGTCGGATATGTTTTATGGAGTCATCAGCCGACTTCTAAGCGCGCAGTCATAAGCTATGTGCAAGATCATAAGAGCGATCTGGAACTGTATATTGAGAACATAGATACCGGCACAGGCGGCAACGACGTTTACAACGATTGGGCTGTTTCCTGTTATCCCAACAGCGGTATGGTT
This sequence comes from uncultured bacterium, assembly GCA_937893485.1. Classification (GTDB taxonomy): domain Bacteria; phylum Bacillota; class Clostridia; order Lachnospirales; family Lachnospiraceae; genus W0P33-017. Next base: position 13,156 of record CALBJL010000217.1, read on the forward strand.
GAGTTTTTGGTTTCAACAGGCGGATTCGGGTCGTCCGGTAAATACTCCGGATTTTATTATTCACCCGAGGATCTTCCGATGGGCTATCAGGCGCAAGCACTTGACCTTCAGGATCATGTCTGCGGCTGGCAATGGAATGAACCGGATGGCGACAATCATTATTACACGGAAAAAATAACAACAAACTGGTACTGGTTTGAAATGAATTTCTAAAAACTACTCAATCATTAAGGGGTGTGATCCAAAAATCACACCCCTTTACTTAACGTAAGACCTATTTAGTTAAACCGGATCATCTGCAGCACACTCGAAAGCTGCGCAGCTTTTTCCTCATAAGCAGCCTCGGACATCGTCTCTGTGACAAATCCGATCTCGTCTGCCAGCTCCTCAATATCCACAAACTCCACACTGCCAAATGTACGGGAAACCTCTTCCTTGGACGCCTTTGTGCGCACGAAGAACCGCGTCTCATTCGTCTTGTAATCAGCCAGCTTGACCGGCTCGGCATCCCAGTTCAGGATAATATGTGTATGCATATGCTTCACCATATCCACAATGTCCCCGACTACCGCACTCGCTGTCGGCAGTTTGCCCGCGCCGCTGCCGTAGAACATCGCGTCTCCAAGCATATTTCCCTTGACAAAAATCGCATTGAATACGTCATTGACATTATAAAGCGGGTGGTCTGCGGGAATGAGGAACGGTGCTACCATCGCAACATAACCGTTTGCAGTCTGTCTGCTCATCGCGAGCAGCTTGATCGCGCGTCCCATCTCTTTTGCATACATAATATCGGTCGGTGTAATCTTTGTGATACCCTCGGTATGAATATCCTCGTAGTTCACCTGCTGTCCGCACACGAGTGATGTGAGAATCGCAATCTTACGACATGCATCATAGCCCTCGACATCCGCTGTCGGATCTTTCTCCGCATAGCCTTTTGCCTGCGCCTCTTTTAATACATCATCAAATGCCAGACCTTCATTCGTCATTTTGGTCAACATGTAGTTTGTCGTACCATTGACAATACCGCTGATCTCAACGATCTCGTCACCGGTGATCGAACTCATCAGCGGACGGATGATCGGAATACCGCCGCCGACACTCGCTTCAAACAGGAAGTTTACATTTTTCTCTGCCGCAAGCGCGATCAGCTCCGCTCCCTTGTCTGCCACCAATGCCTTGTTCGAGGTCGTCACATGCTTTCCTGCCTCGAGCATCGCCTTTACAAATGTATATGCAGGCTCTACGCCGCCCATCGTCTCAACAACTACGCTGATCTCCGGATCGCTTGCGATCACCTGATAATCATGCACGATCTTGCTCTGGATCGGATCTCCCTCAAACTCTCTCAGATCCAGCACATATTTTACTTCCAGATCTTCCCCGGAAGTCTTTTTAATCCGTGCTCTGTTTTTCTCTAAAATCTCTACCACGCCGGAACCGATCGTTCCGTATCCCATAACTGCTACTTTTACCATTTGTTTTTTACTCCCTCGCAAGTATTTTTAAATAGTGAACACCCTCCTGCTGCTCGATACGCTCCATCATCCGGTTTGCATCCGTTGTCTCCGGCAGAATGTCCACACTCAGCGTCAGCGATGCGATCCCATTGACCGGAATACTCTGATGGATCGTCAGAATATTGGCATTGCTCTCCGCAATCGTTTTCAAAATCGCAGATAACAACCCCGGCTCGTCATCCAGCTGGATAACCATCGTGATCGTCCGCCCTTTCGCGTTGTCGTGAAAAGGAAAAATATCTTCTTTGTACTTGTAATAAGAACTGCGGCTGATGTCTACCCGCTCCGTCGCCTCCTGCACCGAGGCTACCCTGCGGATTCCAGCAGTCGTTTTGCCTCCACAACGCGCAACAGAACTTCGGGCACCGCTTTTTCTTTTAGCACATAGTAATTTGTCTTTTCTGTCATCATACGCTCCTGTGTTTGCCCTGCAAATACACTTGTACTCACCTGAAAGATAATACCACAAGAACGCAAATGACGCAAGACCTTATTCGTCCTGCGCCATTGTTCCTCCCTGTGAGAGCCATTTTAAATATGCATTGATAAACGGGTCCAGATCGCCGTCGAGCACTGCATCTACATTTCCTGTCTCGTAACCCGTCCGACGGTCTTTGACCATCGTATACGGCTGCATGACATAGGAACGGATCTGGTTGCCCCAGCCGATCTCCGTCACTTCACCACGGATCTCCGCCTCTTTTTCCTCATTCTCCTGCCGGCGCAGCATGAGCAGCTTCGCCTTCAGCATCTGCATCGCCTTGTCCTTGTTCATATGCTGTGACCGCTCATTCTGGCAGGTCACAACGATACCGGTCGGAAAGTGCGTGATACGGATCGCAGAGGACGTTTTATTGATATGCTGTCCGCCTGCTCCGCTCGAACGGTAGGTATCGATACGGATATCCTCGTCCTTTACCTCGATGTCGATATCTTCCTCAATATCCGGCATCACATCACACGACACAAAGGACGTCTGACGTTTGCCCGCAGCGTTGAACGGCGAGATGCGCACCAGGCGGTGCACACCCTTCTCCGACTTGAGATAGCCATAAGCATTCTCGCCGTTGACCTGAAAAGTCACGGATTTGATACCAGCCTCATCACCCTCATGGAAATCAAGCACTTCCACTGAAAAGCCCTTGTCGTTTGCCCAGCGCGTATACATGCGGTACAGCATGGAGGCCCAGTCACACGACTCCGTACCGCCTGCGCCCGCATTGAGCGAGACGATCGCAGCATCCCCGTCAAACTCGCCGGATAGCAGCGTCTTGATACGGATTGCGTCATACGTCTTTTGATAAACGGCTACCGCTTCCTCAATCTCCGGAATGAGCGAAGCATCATTTTCCTCCTCCGCCATCATGATCAGCGTCTCGATATCCTCATAGTGCGTCTCCAGGTTATGATACGTCTCAATGTCATCCTTGAGGCTTTTTAACGTTTTCATTTTCTGCTGGGAAACCTCTGTCTGATTCCAGAAATCAGGCGCTTCCATCTCCCGCTCTAATTCTTCAATACGCTTTGACTTATTCGCTAAGTCAAAGTGCATCCCTCACTTCCATCAGTGGTTCTTTCCACGTATTTAATAAAAACCGATACTGGTCTAATTCTACCACAAATGTCACCTACTTTCTTTTTTGGTATTCTTATTGATATTTATATTCATATACTTTTTGAGATTCTTTCTCTCCTACAGGTGGGCTGTCACTTCTGACCCTGCAATACCTCAATCGCTTTTAAAATCTGATTATCCTGCATCATATCATACGTTTCCGCATCGGGATCGAGATATTCATATTCGAGCTCAATATCCGGATCAATGCCCTCGCCCTGAATATTTTCACCGTTCGGAGTATAATATTTCGCTGTGGTCAGCTTGAACGCACTGCCGTCCGCCATCTGACGGATGCTCTGGACAATGCCTTTTCCAAACGTCGTTGTACCGATCAGTGTGCCGTATTTGAAATCACGGATCGCTCCCGCAAAAATCTCGGAGCTGCTCGCACTGTTTTCATTGATCAACACGACCATCGGATAATCCATACATGCAGCATCGGATTTATATTCTTTTCGATTGCCGTTTTTATCCTCTGTCCAGACAGTCACACCCTCCGGCAGAATCTGATCCAGAATATCCGTTACCGAATTGATCATACCACCCGGATTGTCACGCAGATCCACGATCATCGATTTCATTCCCTGCGACTCGAGGTCCTTAACGACATCCGCAAACTCCGTCGCCGTCTTGTCACCAAACTCCGCGATCATAATATAACCGATCCCGCCGTCCAGCATCTGACCGCTCAGGGTCGGCACATCTACAATATCACGTGTCACATCCAGCTCCAGATATCCGGCATGACCTTTCCGGTAGAGCTTTAAATGTACCTTCGTGCCCTTTTCCCCGCGGATATGTGTGACAAGCTCCGTCAGCTCCATCGATGTCGCCGTGATGTCGTCCACCTGCACAATAATATCTCCGTTTCGGATATCTGCCTTTTGTGCCGGGCTGCCCTCATACACATGGTTGACCGTCACCTGCATCGTAGCGGGATCCTGCTGTAACACAGCGCCGATCCCACTGAGCGAAGCGGTCGCAGAGATCATCATGCTCTCATACTCCTGTGGCGTATAATACGCCGAATAGCGGTCACCGATGCCCTCAAACAGCCCCTTGTAGAGTCCGTCTACGAGATCCTCCGTATCGACATCCTCATAATAATAAGTACGGATCGCAGTCACCAGTCGCTCGATCTTGCTCTGAACCGAAGCGCTCAGCACCTCCGTGCTGTCCGTCGTCTGCGACATCTGCGCCATGTTGTTTTTTGCCTTGCTGATACTTGCCATCGGAATGACCAGAAATATAACCAGACACAGCACAAGCACCGTCAGCCCACCAATCGAGAGTCCTTTGTAAAAAGCCCCCCTTTTCTCAGCCTCTACCCGGCGCATCTCCTCGCGCAGCGCATCCGCATCCGCGATCTGCTCCTCTGACAGTTGCAGTTCTTCCTTTTCATCCATATACAAAAACCTACACCTTCAAATGCTTTCTAATCGTCGTGAAGCTTCCCATAAAACCGATTCCTACACCTAAAACCAGTCCGACCGGCGCAAGCGTGCGGAACACGGTGCCAACCGGCAGAAAGCTCAACATGCTGCTCAGGAAATTGAATTTGTCCATAATATACACGATCAGTCTGCTATACAGGAAATACAGCAACACAAGCGGCAGAATCGATCCAATCAGTCCGATCAGAATACCCTCTACGACAAACGGCGCACGCACGAAAAAGTCGGTCGCACCGATCAGCTTCATAATGCCGATCTCCTCTTTGCGGACAGCAATACCGACCATGACCGTATTGCTGATCAAAAAGACCGCTACACAAAGCAGGATCAAAATGATACCCGCCGATACATAACCGATCAACCGGTTAAAGTCCGATAACGTATTCGCTACGATCTCGGATCTGCGCACCTCACGCACACCCTGCAGACTTTCCAGATAAGTAACGAGCGAATCCTGCATCGACACATCATTTAAATAGATCTCATAGCTCTCGGACTTTTGCAGCGGGTTGTCGTCTCCGAAGCCCTCTGCCAGATCTTCATGCCCTTCAAAGTAGACCTGCGAAAACTCTTTCCACGCATCATCCGCGGACTTGAAATTATACGCGGACACTTCCGGACGTTCCTTAATCTTATCTCCGATCTCAGCGATCTGCTGGGGCGTGACATCATCCTTGAACAGTACCGTGACTGCCACGCCTTCCTCTGCATTTTTTACCATTGCCTGAAAATTGGTCACAATCGCAAAAAACAGTCCAAACAAGAAAATACAAGCTGCCATCGTCGCGATAGAAGCCAGTGAAAACATTTTATTTCTCCATATGTTTTTAACGCCCTGCCTGAGCGAATAGAAAAATGTACTAATTCTCATCGTCATCACCACCCATACCGTCTGTCAGAGAATCTGAAACGACAGTTCCTTTCTGAATCGTAATGACACGTTTCCCCATCGCACGCACGATCTCCATATTATGTGTCACGACAACGACGGTCGTGCCGCGGGAATTGATCACTTCAAGAAGATTCATGATCTCCCATGCATTATTATTGTCGAGGTTTCCTGTCGGCTCATCCGCCAGCAGGATACGGGGATTATTGACAAGCGCCCGCGCAATCGCTACACGCTGCTGTTCTCCGCCGGACAACTGCCGGGGGAACGAGCGGTACTTTGCTGCAAGACCTACCATAGACAGCATCATCGGCACCTTCTGACGGATGCTGCGATTCGACGCTCCGACTACCCGCTGCGCAAATGCAACATTGTCATATACATTCCGATCCTTGAGCAGCCGGAAATCCTGAAAGACACACCCGATATTTCTGCGGAAATACGGCACTTTGCGGTGCGGCAGCTTACGAATATTGGTACTGTTAATCGTGATATCTCCGGAAGTCGGCTCCAGCTCCTTTAAGAGCAGCTTGATGAGCGTGGACTTTCCAGAACCACTGTCTCCTACGATAAACACAAACTCGCCCTCTGAAATATGGAGCGAGACATCATTTAATGCGGGTATGCCCTGCGAAAAGGACTTACACACATGTTCCAGACGAATCATAGAACCTCCTTACTTCCCCGGTCAATAATCCATGGTCTCCATATATTTCATATACTGAACGACCATCAACGCAATCTTAAACGTGATAGCGTCCTCAAATATACGCAGATCCAGACCGGTACTTTTCTGCAGTTTATCCAGACGATAAACCAATGTATTGCGGTGAATGTAGAGCTGACGGGATGTCTCAGATACATTCAGATTATTTTCAAAGAATTTGTTGATCGTCATCAGAGTCTCTTCATCGAAATCATCCGGCGATCTGCCTCCAAAGATCTCCCTGATAAACATTTTACACAGCGGAATCGGTAACTGATAGATCAGACGGCCGATACCGAGTGCCGCATACGCAATAATATCTTTATCCTCAAAAAAGATCTTTCCGACATCAAGAGCCATGCGCGCCTCCTTGTAAGAACGCGATACCTCCTTGATCTCTTTTACAATCGAACCATACGCAATATGTACGTCCGTATTTCCGCTGCCGACAAATACCGCACGGATCGCCTCGGCAGACTTATTCAGCTCGGGGTAGCCCTCGCCCTCAAGCAGCTCCCGCACAACAATAATATTCTTCTCATCGACTGCGGTGACAAAATCATGATTCTTGCCGTGGAATACGCTGCGCACGCGCTCTAACTCGTTGCCATCCTTTTCGCGGTTCGTCTCAATGATAAATACCGCACGGGGCACATCGATCTCAATATGGAGCTTCTTCGCACGGTTGTAGATATCAACCAGCAGCAAATTGTCCAACAACAGATTTTTGATAAAGTTATCCTTATCAAAGCGCTCCTTGTACGCGACAAGCAGATTCTGGATCTGGAACGTCGCGATCTTTCCAAACATATACGCATCCTCGGTATCCCCGCATGCCAGGAGCACATACTCTAACTGATGTTCGTCAAATACCTTGAAGAACTGGCATCCCTGCAGCACCTGTGAATCCGCCGGGGATTCCATAAATGCACGCGCCGGCTCAATATAATTATCCGCCTCAGGAAATGTCGAAGCGAGAACAGTCCCCTCTGTGTCAATGACACACAGATCGTTCCTCGTAATACCCTTTAATCCGTCTATTGTATTTTGCAAGATCTGATTTGATATCATATCGGCTCCTCCCGTCTTTCACGTTGTGTGCGCTGTTAGACAATTTTCACAATAAAAAAATGTGGAATCCTGCGCAAGAAAGACTTTGTGTATCTCATTTTAATGCAAATCAACAAAAAAGGGAAGAGGAAATGCTATATTTTTTATGCTAATATTCTAAAAAACCTTCCCCCAACACCTCATTTGCATCCGTCACAATGACAAATGCACGTGGATCGAGTTCTTTGACGCAATCTTTAAAGTCCAAAACTTCCTTTTTTCCGACAACACAAAACAGCATTTTTCGCATTTCATCGGAATACATGCCCTGTGCCGGTATCGCTGTACAGCCGCGGTCCATCTCATATAAAATGTGCTCTGCAATCTCTGTCGAGCGGTCCGAAACGACAAATATCATTTTTGAATAGTTCCAGCCGTCGAGAATCGTATCCGATACCTTCGTCACGATCGCCACCGATATGATCGCATACAACGCCGGCCGCGCGCCCACCAGATAATATCCGGCGGCAATGACCGCACCATCCAGCACAAGCAGAATCTGCGCAATCGAGTAATTGCGGAATTTGTGGTGCAGCAGGGACGCGACCAGATCCGTGCCGCCCGTCGCATTGCCGGTGCGGAATACGAGCGCGATCCCGACTCCACTGATCAGTCCGCCATACAACGCCGCCAGCAAATAATCACCCTTCGCCAGATCGATTGGCGGGATGACCGCCAGCCACACCGACAACAGCAGCGCAGCGACCGCCGTCCTGCACACAAACTGTCTGCCCATGACAAACCATGCGATAATAAACGCCGGCAAATTCAACGCGATATTTGTAAACCACAACGGAATGCCGCCGGGAACCAGTCCCGTTGTCGTCCGGCGGATAATAATACCGAGTCCGGTAAATCCGCCGTTGACCATGCCCATCGGGTCAAATACTGCCTGTACTGCCAGCGCAATGAGACCGCTTCCCGCCACCAGCAGGATATAGTCCCTGACCACCTCTTTTTTCTTTTTATGAATACGTGCCATAAACCGTAGATATTCCTGCGTAATTGTTTTTCACAATTACTTTCCTTCACCATGATCATCATACTGGTTCACATGCATCTTAAATCTGCCAAAGTGAATCAGCCGCTTCATCCGCCAGCCGAATCCTTTTTTCTCCATAAGCAGTCCGTAGTTCTCGCCAAGTCCGTACCACAGCTTTGCCAACAGCTTGCTGCGGTTTTTCATGAGGAACTCCTCCTGCTGGGGGGTCGGCATAACAGATACTATGATATCCGGTGCCGCACTGTTGATCTCATTGATCATGCGATCCAGATCGTCCGGATATTCTTCAATACTATATTGTCCGACGATCTTCAGTTTTTCATACCGCTGCGCCAAAATTTCTTTTATTTTATCGAGCGCCGCATTTTTTGCCGCAACGAGATAGACCTGCTGCTGCCCGCGCTGTAACCGTTTCATCAGTTCCGTAAAGAACAAATGATCCGAAGCCTCTCTGATGCGCTGGTTGGAAGTGATGCCTGCCACGCTAAGTATCTCCGGATCTTCGACTACAATCAGGTCTGCCTGTTCTACAAACGATTTTTCCTCCTCAGAACCGCTGCTGCTCACCTTCATCAACGACTGCATGGACATTGTCAAAAACATGCATAGCCGTTCACTGTGTAACGCCTCCTGCGCCAGCTGCAGCTCGTCCCTCAGCGAATAATTCGGGAAGGTCATTCCCAAAAGCTGTATCTGTTTAATCATAAGCCACCTATATCTTTTTTAGAATCCGTGGATAGTATACCAGAATGGCATACTTTTTTCAACCGGCAGAAGATGTCTGATAATTCCACATGGTTTTCCGTTATATTCCGACATGATCCACAGTTTTTTTACATCTCGATTGTCAAGCATTTTTCGACAAAATATCCCATATTTTGCATATTTATCGTATCTGCACAAAACTTTTGTTCGCTTGTTTTACTATGTAAACCACAAAATTTGTCACTTTTTCTGTGGATAATGTGAATAACTTCGTGTATAACTCGCTTTTGTCGATAAAATCGTTTTTTCAATGTGGATAACTTTTTTCTTTGGTGCTATCTTTTCGCAGCGGCTTTTCTCCATTTTTTATCGTTTTGTGCAATTTGCCTTTTCGTGGGTGGTAGTAACAATTAACCCAAACGTAATTTTCAATAAATTCGGTAGAATTTTATATCAAAAAAGAGACCCCACTTTTTATGAGGTCTCTGACGTATACTTGTACTATTGGAAAATATTAGAAAATTCTGCGAACTGCAAGTACGGTTCTGTAAGTAATCGGTGATGTATACTTGATTCCGGTCTCAGGAGAGCTTGCATGAACCAATGTATTGTTTCCGGCATAGATACCTACATGTCCGCTGTAGCATACAATATCGCCCGGCTGGATGTCATCAATACTCACACCGTATCCGACGCTGCGAAGCGCGCTGGATGAGTGCGGAAGTGATACACCAAAAGCTGCATATACCGCCATAACGAATCCTGAACAGTCGGTGCCGTTTGTCAGGCTGCTGCCACCGTAGCGATACGGATTGCCGACAAACTGACATGCATAGTTTGCAACAGCCTGTCCGTTTGATCCGGACGGAGCGCTGTATGAGCGTTCGCTCGAACTGCCGGAGCTGCTTGATGATGAACTGCTACTGCTTGATGAACTTGATGAGGAACTACTGCTGCTGGAGCTGCTTGATGATGAGCTGCTGCTCTGGCTTGCTGCAGCACTCTGTTCTGCTGCTGCGGCTGCTGCCAGACGGTCTGCTTCTTCCTCTGCTAAACGCTGTGCTTCCTCTTCCTTGGACTCTGCATACATGTACTGGGTCGCTAAGGTTACATAATCAGCGGATACATATCCGTCACCGCTTTCTACTGTGACCTTTACCCATCCCTGATTTTTCTTTGACTCGCTGACAACGGTCAGCTCTTCGCCTTCGGGTACAAGCTCGATAACTTTTGAATCACCGTCTGCTTTCTCTCTGACGCGAAGTGTCTGTGTATCTACGGTAGCGACTCTGCTGCCGACCTTTTTCAAAAGCTTCTTTGTTCCGTTCTTGACATAATCTGCCTTTACATAGCCGGTTACATTGCCGGATTTGATCTTGTACCAACCGTCTTTTTCCTTTAATACGATTCCTACAGACTCATCATAGAGTTTTCCTAAAACCTTGCTATCCTCATCTGCACGTGCGCGGACATTTACATATCCCTCAACATCTGCAACGATCATCACTTTCTTTTTTGACTTTTTGGTCTCTTCCTCTACCACACCCTCTGTCTCATCCACTACGGTGCGGCTCTCTACTGCGGTAACGGTCTGTACAGCGGTCGTCTCCTTTGCTACCATATCTGAGGAGATCGTGTTCTCTGCCAGATACTGTGATAACAGAAGTGAAATACCGGATGTCGGTGATGATGCAGTCAGCTCAGATGTCACATTTACGTTAGTAAAACCTGTTGCGCCTGCAATCGGTGCTGCTCCTACGCTCACCGTGCTCGCTGCCAGTGTCAGTGCACTCGCTACACAGCAGGTTGTTCTTCGTAATGCTCTATAGTTCATTTTACCCTCCAAACATATAATTCTTTCAACTTCATGTTTATTTGTTACGAATTTGTTACATTTGTTACATTGTCATTATAGCAAGGTTATGTAACTATGTCAACCACTAGATCTTGTCAATTATTTCCATCGTTGCACTTTTTGTGTATTGGTGTTATACTGACGGTAATAAAGGGAGAAATCCTATCACTTAGAATGCTATACAGAAAGGTGGAATGGCTATGGAAATCGGCGCTCTTGCTTCGACCGCATTATATCAAATGAATCAGACCTCCTCATCAATCGGCGACTTTGACACCCCTTCAGATCTCGGTGTCGCAATGCTCAGCAAGCAGTTGGAAGTCAGCCAGACCAGTGGTGAGGCGCTCGTCCGTGCGATGGAGCTGTCCGTAAACCCCGGAATCGGAAGTAATGTAGATCTTTACGTATAAGTCTATAGGGTATGAAAAAGAGCCGTTCGCGGCTCTTTTTCATACCCTAATACTATAACAAGCGAATGCTTTTCTCCGTGATCTCGATCCTGCGCTCCTTATACAGACGTCCGACCGCACGCTTAAAGGCGGCTTTGCTCATCTGCATCTCCCGCATGATAATCTCCGGCGATGCCTTGTCATTAAACGGCAGCACGCCGGCGTATTCTTCGATGACACGCAGCACCTTCTGCGCATCCGCGTCCATCTGTGTCTCCTTATTGGCGCGGCGCGAAAGATCCAGCTTGCCATCAGCCTTCACATCGGTCACACGCGCCTCGATGATATCCCCGATCTTCAGATCCGAAGTGTCCTCGCTGCGCGGAATCATCGCCGAATAGCGGTCATCCACCGCTACGAAAGTGCCGAAATCATGTCCGAACTCATAGACTCTGCCGGTCACAGTCTCCCCTTTTTCGT
>CALBJL010000218.1 GCA_937893485.1 uncultured bacterium
AACAGAAAATGGGAAAACGGTGGCATATGTGAGTGGCATTGATTATGCAAAAGAACATGCTGTTACAGTGACAGTTCAAACAAATGCTATGTACCGTTCCTCACCAAAGAATTTTGAATTAAATCGAAATGTTTTGGGTGTTGATAAGATGGAGCTATCAGATAATCTGTTGACGACAATTGGAAATGTAAATCCATCAATGCAAATATATCAGAAATTTGACATCGAAACAGGTGCCTTAATAAATACGTTGTATGGTTATGGCTTTATAGACATGGATGATAAAATAGCATTTGTGCAAGCTCCACAACATTTTTCAGGGGTAGTAGGGTTCAATAAAATAGTAGATAGTGAAGGGAATGTTTATTATGAATCGCCGGAAAATGTCGTAATACTTAGCGATTTGAGTTATAATGATGGAAGATTTGTGTTTACGGAGATGGATGTATTATCTAATGAGATTGAGAGAAAAAATATTGATATAAACGTTGGATTAAATGTTGAAAGAGAACTTTATTATGAGTAAAAAATGCATATATGCCTTATTGATTGTGATGTTCGGAGGTATGTTTGGTAGTGTAGGATGTAATGTTGCATCTGACGATACGAAAATAGCACAAATGCAAGTAGAACGTAATGAAGATATTTGGGGTATACATAGTGATTCACCAAATGGAAAGTATCGTGCAGAAACGACTGGTGAAAAAGAAGTGGGTGGAAGAAGGTATCCTAATACCATGAGGGTGGTGGACTTGCAGACGGAGAAGATACTTTGGGAGGATAGTGCGTGGTTAGAAACAACGTTTCTTTGGTCGCCAGATAGTAAATATCTTGCAATTGGATATTCTGGACGTAATTGGAGTGAATGCAACGTGTTGGATGCCGCATTATGGTATGTCATACCCGATTTAGATATTCAGACCATACAGAAGCTAGCAGATAATTTGCCGGATATCTACAAAAGCGGGATTACGAAAGTGACTCCAATACGGTGGTTGGCGGACAACACAATTCTTTTAGGGGTATATTGGGATACAATCGATGGACATGCACTGATAGGAACAGTTCAGTATCAGGTAGAAACTCAAAAATACCACGAATTAGAATGGGAATTGGTATCTGTCGGATAAAAGGACAGTATACGAATGTTTCAAATGAGTTAGAGCATGCTAGAGAAAAATAAAAAAAATAAAAAAAGAAGTTGATTTACAGGCGCGTCCATGCTATAATGCTACTCGGACGCGTCTGTTTTTGTACTACGAGTGCGTCCGGAACCAAGTAATATAGGCGTTTAGGAAAGGAGGATTTGAGATGAAAGTCAGATCATCAGTAAAACCTATCTGTGAGAAGTGCAAAGTAATCAAGAGAAAAGGTAGTATCCGTATTATCTGTGAAAATCCTAAACATAAGCAGAGACAGGGTTAATTACCACCGCTTCTGAGCGGAAGCAGACATTATGGCGGCTGTCAGCGGATGATTATCTTAAGTCCGCTGATTCATAATAAACAGCTATACGGCTGGAAGATATTTCCTTACATACCGAGAGGGAGATCTTCAAAAGTAGAACATTTGTAATAAGTAATTTAAGAAAAGCAGGATGTCACCATCCGGGGCTATACACACATTTCAGGCCGGGCGACCGGAGCTGTATAGAAACGGAGACTGTGACAGATATTTACGAAAAATCAAACGGAGGTGTCAATACACATGGCTCGTATCGCAGGTGTAGATTTACCAAGAGAAAAACGTGTAGAAATCGGATTAACTTACATCTATGGAATCGGTAGAGTAAGTGCGACTAAGATTTTAGAGCAGGCAAATGTTAATCCTGATACTCGCTGCAGAGACTTAACAGATGATGAGGTTAAGGCTATCAGTGCTGTTATCGATGAGACTATGACAGTAGAAGGTGATCTTCGTAGAGAGATCGCTCTGAACATCAAGAGATTACAGGAGATCGGATGCTATCGTGGTATCCGTCATAGAAAAGGTCTTCCCGTGCGTGGTCAGAAGACAAAGACCAATGCGCGTACACGTAAGGGACCGAAGAGAACTGTAGCAAACAAGAAGAAGTAATATATATTTTGAAGAAAGTAGGTTAGTTTAGCATGGCGAAAAAAGTTGCAAAAAAAGTAACAAAAAAGCGCGTAAAGAAAAACGTTGAACGCGGACAGGCACACATTCAGTCATCTTTCAATAACACAATCGTAACTCTTACAGATACTGAAGGTAACGCATTATCATGGGCGAGTGCTGGTGGTCTTGGATTTAGAGGTTCAAAGAAATCTACTCCCTATGCTGCACAGATGGCAGCAGAGACAGCTACCAAGGCTGCTCTGGTACATGGATTAAAGACAGTTGACGTTATGGTTAAGGGACCTGGTTCAGGTCGTGAGGCAGCTATCCGTGCGCTTCAGGCTTGTGGTCTGGAGGTTACATCTATCACTGACGTAACTCCGGTACCTCATAATGGATGTCGCCCGCCCAAACGTAGAAGAGTTTAATTAGGAGGTATTATTAAGATGGCAGTTAATAAAGTACCTGTTCTGAAAAGATGCAGATCTCTTGGCTTAGAGCCGAGTTATTTAGGATATGATAAGAAGTCTAATCGTAATTTAGTAAGAGCAAACCGCAAGGTGTCTGAGTACGGTTTACAGCTTCGTGAGAAGCAGAAAGCTAAATTCATCTATGGCGTATTGGAGAAGCCTTTCCACAACTACTATGAGAGAGCTGATCGTATGAAGGGCATGACCGGTACCAACCTGATGACAATACTGGAGTCCAGACTGGACAATGTTGTTTTCCGTCTTGGCTTTGCCAGAACCAGAAGAGAGGCTAGACAGATCGTTGACCACAAGTTCGTATTAGTAAACGGCAAGCAGGTAAACATCCCCTCTTATCTCGTAAAGGCTGGCGATACCATCGAGATTCGTGAGAAGAGCAAGAACATCCAGAGATTTAAAGATATCAAGGAGTCTACAAACGGAAGATTAGTTCCCGAGTGGTTAGATGTTGATTCTGAGAATTTACAGGGAACTGTAAAAGAGTTACCGACTCGTGAAATGATCGATGTACCGGTAGACGAGATGCTCATCGTCGAGTTATACTCTAAGTAATCTTCAATTACTTAGAGTTATGTATGCACACATACAGCTTTGGCTGTATGGCGCGTGCATATGCTTGCAACAACTGATATCAATTAAGGAGGGACTTTGCAGTGTTCGAATTTGAGAAGCCGAAGATTGAAATAGCAGAGATTTCCGAAGACAAGAAATACGGCAGATTTGTCGTAGAACCCTTGGAAAGAGGATATGGTACAACACTGGGTAATTCTTTGAGACGAATCATGCTCTCATCATTACCGGGTGCAGCAGTCAGCCAGATCAAGATTGATGGCGTTTTACATGAGTTCAGTTCCATCCCCGGAGTAAAGGAAGATGTGACTGAGATCATCATGAACATCAAGAACCTGGCGATTAAGAATACTAGCCCGACAAACGAATCTAAAGTTGCTTATATTGAATTTGAAGGCGAAGGCATTGTGACCGCAGCAGATATTCAGGCAGATTCTGATATCGAGATCATGAATCCCGAATTAGAGATCGCACACCTGAATGGTGGACCGGACTCCAGATTATATATGGAGCTGACCATCACAACCGGTCGCGGATATGTCAGCGCAGACAAGAATAAGAGCGAGGATCTGCCGATCGGCATGATCTCCGTAGACTCAATTTATACGCCGGTAGAGCGTGTCAATCTGTCGATCGAGAATACCCGTGTCGGACAGATCACTGACTACGATAAGCTGACATTGGATGTATATACCAATGGAACCTTAGAGCCGGACGAAGCAATCTCTCTTGCTGCTAAGGTGCTCAGCGAGCATTTGAGCCTGTTCATCGATCTGTCTGAGAATGCCCAGAAGGCAGAAGTCATGATCGAGAAAGAAGACAATGCACAGGCAAAGGTTCTGGAGATGAATATCGATGAGCTGGAGTTATCCGTGCGCTCATACAACTGTTTGAAGCGTGCCGGTATCAATACGGTTGAGGAACTGACCAACCGCACACCGGAGGATATGATGAAGGTTCGTAACCTTGGACGCAAGTCTTTAGAGGAAGTATTGGCAAAATTGAAGGAGTTAGGTCTTCAGCTTAATTCCGCAGAAGAATAGAGGACAGCGTAGCTGTCCGATACTTCCTGATTGGCATAGAGAATCAGGAAGACAGCAAATAATGTGGCGTTAGCCGGCATTGGTGTGATAAGTCCGATGAGCACATGTCAATGTACCACAGATGGAGGAAAAAATAATGGCAAAGTATAGAAAGTTGGGAAAGACTTCTTCCCAGAGAAAAGCATTACTGAGAAATCAGGTAACACAGTTGATCTATAACGGAAAGATCGTTACAACAGAGGCAAGAGCAAAAGAGATCCGTAAGTGGACAGAGAAGCTCATCGCTCTGGCTGTAAAAGAGAAAGACAACTATGAGGAAGTAACCGTAAAGGCTAAAGTTGCCCGCAAGGATGCTGACGGAAAGCGCGTAAAGGAAGTCGTAGACGGCAAGAAAGTAACCGTATATGATGAAGTAGACAAGACAATCAAGAAGGATATGCCTTCTCGTCTGCACGCTCGTCGCCAGATGTTACAGATCCTGTATCCTGTAACAGAGGTTCCTACTGCATTAGCTGGACGCAAGAGAAATACCAAGAAGGTAGATCTTCCTGCAAAGTTATTTGATGAGATCGCACCGAAGTACGTTGACCGCAAGGGTGGTTACACCAGAATCGTTAAGATTGGTGAGCGTAAGGGTGACGGCGCTATGACCGTTGTTATCGAGCTCGTATAATCGAATCAGATATTAGAATGTGTATGAAAATGTCCGAGACAATCACTGTCCCGGACATTTTTTATGTGATTTAATGCCAAAAAGAAAATAATATGCTATACTGTTGACTATGAATGAAAAAGTATATAAAACACTGGAATACAACAAAATAATCGAAAAATTAGAAGCACATGCTTATTCAAAAGAGGCAAAAAGACGCTGCCGCGAACTGACTCCGATGACTGACCGGACGCAGATTGAGGAAGCGCAGAAATTTACAAAGGATGCGCTCAGTCGTATCTTAAAAAACGGCAGCATTTCGCTGTCCGGTATCACGGATGTCAACGGTTCCCTGCAACGTCTGCGTCTGGGGGCATCCCTCTCAGCGATCGAACTGCTGCGGATCTGTTCGCTGCTCGAAACAGCAAAGCGCATGAAAAATTTTGCGCGCGGCAAATCCGAGGAAGCGCCCAGAGACAGTCTGGATGCGATGTTTACGGCGCTGGAGCCGTTAAATTCTTTGCAGGATGAGATCCGAAGATGCATTATTTCCGAGGATGAGATCGCGGATGATGCGAGTGTGAAGCTCCGCGGTATCCGCAAAAGCATCCGCGGCATGAATGACCGCGTGCACGCACAGCTCAACAAGCTGATAGCACAGGAGAGCACACGGAACTGTCTGCAGGATGCCGTCGTGACGATGCGTGGCGACCGTTATTGCTTGCCGGTAAAGGCGGAGTACAAGTCGCAGATCCCCGGTATGGTGCATGACCAGTCATCGACCGGATCTACATTGTTTATCGAGCCGTTATCCGTGGTGAATCTGAATAATGAGTTAAAGACATTGTTGATTGAGGAACAGGAGGAGATCGAGGCGATCCTTGCGGAGTTGTCCAATCAGACCGCAGAGTATACCGTGACGCTGGAGTCTGATTACCGTGTGCTCGTGGAGCTGGATTTCATTTTTGCAAAGGCAGAGCTGGCAAAGGATTATAATGGTGTCGCTCCGCTGTTTAACACGGAGGGACGGATCAATATCCGGCGCGGCAGACACCCGCTGCTCGATCAGAAAAAGGTCGTGCCGATCGACATCCGGTTAGGGGAGGATTTTGACCTGCTGATCGTGACCGGATCGAATACCGGAGGAAAAACCGTGTCACTAAAGACGGTCGGACTGCTTACGCTGATGGGACAGGCGGGACTTCATATTCCAGCAAATGACCGCTCGGAGCTTGCGATTTTCCGTGATGTGTTTGCAGATATCGGTGATGAACAGAGCATTGAACAGAACTTATCCACATTTTCATCCCATATGACGAATATTATCCGGATACTGGATCATGTCGATGATCAGTGTCTGGTCTTATTTGATGAGCTGTGTGCTGGAACCGACCCGACAGAGGGTGCGGCGCTGGCGATCGCGATTCTGGATGATCTGCATAAGCGGGGCGTGCATACGATGGCGACCACGCATTACAGCGAGATCAAGGTCTATGCGCTGAGTACAGCGGGTGTAGAAAATGCCTGCTGTGAGTTTGACGTAGAGACACTCAGCCCTACCTATCGCCTGCTGATCGGTATTCCCGGAAAAAGTAATGCATTTGCGATCTCCGGAAAGCTCGGTCTGCCCGCATATCTGATCGATGACGCAAAGGTGCGCATCACATCGGAGCAGCAGAATTTCGAGGATCTGATCGCAGATCTCGAGAGCAGCCGTGTCACGATCGAAAAAGAGCGTGCGGAGATCGAGCAGTATAAGGCAAAGAATAAGAATCTGAACCAGCAGCTATCGCGTAAGCAGGAGCGACTGGACGAAAATCGGGATAAGATCATCCGTGAGGCAAATGAGCAGGCAGCGGCGATTTTAAAAGAGGCGAAGGATCTCGCGGATGCAACAATCCGTAATTTCCAGAAATATGGTGCCGCAGCGCCGTCCATGAAAGACATGGAGCGCGAGCGGAGTGCGCTGCGTGAGCAGATCGGAAAACATCAGGACAAGGCAGCAAATAAAAAGAAACAGGCAAAGCAGCTCAATCATCAGGCACCGAAGAAGCTGCGCGTTGGCGATAAAGTGAAGGTGCTGAGCATGAATCTGACCGGAACCGTGCATACACTGCCGGATGCGAAGGGTAATCTGTTTGTGCAGATGGGTATTCTGCGCTCTCAGGTCAATGTGAATGATCTGGTGCTTATCGATGAGAACGCAGACGTAAAAGCAGCGAAAAAGCGCTACGAAAAGACCGGATCGGGCAGCATCAAGATGTCAAAATCGGCATCGGTATCTACCGAGGTCATGCTGATCGGGCTTACCGTGGACGAGGCGATCGCAAAGCTGGATAAATATCTCGACGATGCGATGCTCGCACATATGCCTTCTGTGCGTATTGTACACGGAAAAGGCACCGGAGCATTGCGTAACGCCGTGCATTCGCATCTGAAGCGGCTGAGCTATATCGACAACTATCATCTGGCGGAGTTTGGAGAGGGCGATGCCGGTGTGACAATCGCGGAGTTTAAATAGGCGGGAGGGAACTATGGTGGCAAAACAAAAAATTCTGATCGTGGATGATGATAACAATATTGCGGAGCTGATCTCGCTCTATCTGGCAAAGGAGTGTTTTGACACAAAGATCGTCAATGACGGCGAGGAGGCATTGCTGGCATATCAGACGTACAATCCGAATCTGATCCTGCTTGATCTGATGCTGCCCGGAATCGACGGCTATCAGGTGTGCCGCGAGATCCGCGCGAAGGATAATATACCGATCATTATGCTGTCGGCAAAGGGTGAAGTGTTTGATAAGGTGCTTGGTCTGGAGCTGGGCGCGGATGACTATATTATGAAGCCATTTGACTCCAAAGAGATGGTGGCGCGTGTCAAAGCGGTGCTGCGCCGCTATCAGGCAGTCAAGCCGGAAACACCTGCAACCGCGGCGATCAAGATGGTTACCTATGCGGATCTGGAGGTCAATCTGTCCAATTATTCCGTTGTCTATATGGGCGAAAATATCGATATGCCGCCGAAGGAACTGGAATTATTATATTTTCTGGCATCTTCGCCCAATCAGGTATTTACGAGAGAGCAGCTTCTGGATAATATCTGGGGCTATGAATATATCGGTGACACGCGAACCGTTGATGTGCATGTCAAGCGTCTGCGCGAGAAGATCAAGGATCATGCCGGCTGGGGCATCACGACGGTATGGGGCATCGGATATAAGTTTGAGGTAAAGGATTGACTATGAAAAAAAATCTGGGAATCAGGCTGCTCAGTGGTATTCTGCTCTACGCAGTCGTCGGTTTTCTGATCGTGGCAACGTTTGCTGAGTGGATGTTTCAGCAGAAGGCACAGAGTGTCGAGGCGACGAGTCTGTACAAGGAGGCGCTGGCGATCACCGGCAATTATGCGCTGGACTATTACAGGAACCGTCTGACGCAGGACGAACTCGAGGCACAGCTACAGGTGCTGTCCGAATATACGGACAGCGAGAT